>NZ_JBALLY010000112.1:0-18907 GCF_036963045.1 Bacillus sp. JJ864
TCCAGCTCCAGCGACTAGAATATTCGGTGGCTTCGCTTCTTCCGCCGAGGGCAAAACCGCCTCTATGTCAGAAGCTCCATCCCCCCTCATATTCTGAACAAGCCGCTTCCGCTTTTCAAAATAAAAAACGCTCATCCCAAGGCTTATTTGCCTAGGGACGAGCGTTTGCCCGCGGTTCCACCCTAGTTGACACACAAAGGTGTATGTCCACTTTATACTGTATTGCTCGGGACTGCCTGTTTCCTTGCAGTTTCAGGCTTGCACCATCCCTGAATCGCTTCTTTTTGCAAGTACTTATTTGTCCTTCATCGCTACCATATTTAAAAAATAGATGACCATATTCTATCATGTTCTTTTCTAATTCACAATAGAGAGACGCGTGTTTAGGTTAGTATATGCAGTGTCTGTTATGTAGTATAGCCCAAAACTTACTCTGCAAATACATTTTTAATATGTTTAGTGGCTTCACGTTTACTAAGCGGTGCGAGGTCATGCGTTTGTACGAATTCCCATACCGCTTGAGGATTTGTTTTTGCGTATTTACGAAGTGCCCAGCCGATTGCTTTTTGAATGAAAAATTCTTTTGAGTGACTGAGTTGTCGGATTAACGAGAAGAGAAGCTTCGTATCTGTTTTTTCTTTATACTTGAGCTGAAATAAAAGGCATGTTCGTTGCAGCCACATATTATTAGATTGCATCCATTTTTGCACATACGATTCGATTATATCCGGATGTTTTGACAAGATAAGACCGACAAATTGACTTGCAAGCATATCCACAGAATCCCACC
Organism: Bacillus sp. JJ864; assembly: GCF_036963045.1. NCBI lineage: Bacteria > Bacillati > Bacillota > Bacilli > Caryophanales > Bacillaceae > Bacillus > Bacillus sp. JJ864. Next base: position 791 of record NZ_JBALLY010000112.1, read on the forward strand.
ATGATTTTGTCGTAATGAGCTCTTCTAAGAGTGGAATATACGTTTCATCTAAATGTTTTCGATATTTATCTAGTAGCGTTAAAGCAAGCATTTGAAATTCTCGTTCTGGCAGTGCCCAAAGTTCGCGAACAATTATGGGAAGATCTGCTACTTTCGGTGCTTCAGTGCTTTGCAGTACTTCTCGAAATAATTGCTTTCGTTCTGGTGTTTGAATGCCGAGAAAGGGAAAGTGATCTTTCATATAACGCTGCATTGGTTCAGCTTTTTCACGGTTTCGATGTGCTTCAAAGTGTTTTTGTAAGCTTTCAGTGAAAGGATGCATATGTTCATTCCTCATTCCTGTTTTTATCCCGCATTAACGGGCAGTAAGACCCCCACCTCAAGATTCAGAGAGAGCAAAGAAGATAGGTGGGGGATAACTGCNNNNCTAACCGTCAGTGGGGGATGAAGAACCCCCCACTGACGGAAGTTTCACTTTATTTCAGTGTAACGTTTTTTGACCAAGATAAAAATTTTTTTATTCACTTCTTAATACTTTTTATGGCGAATATATAGAAAAAGAATGGAATTAAGACAGAAGGGGGTACTAGAATGGATAACCAAATTGTCATAGACGGTGCACAGAGTGACGGGATTATAGCCGGATTTTTAGCGTTAGGACTTATTTTTGTTATTATCTTTTTAGTTTGGGCTGTGGTGGCGTATTTGTTAACGGCATTTGCTTTGTATAACATGGCAAAAGCGGATGGATTAGAAGATTCTTTCTTTGCATTTATTCCATTTTTAAATTGTAAAACATGGGGAGATTTAATTGGAAAGAAATTTCCGCAATTTATGCAGCCGCAATCAGGTTGGAAGTTAGTTGGTGTATATGTTGCTTGCTTTATTATCGGATGGATTCCGTTTTTAAATGTTGTATCGTCAATTCTGTTATTTGTATTAGGAATTTATGTTATCTATTTATTATTTGAAAGATACACAACAAATGCAGTACTATATACGGTTCTACATGTTATTACATGTTCTATTTTTCTTCCGATTCACTTATTTGTAATCCGCAATAATGAACCGAGATATTGAGGGAAAGAAAAAACGGAAGGGGCTCCCCTTCCGTTTTTTCGTTACATTAAGTAACGTAAATAAATATAAATGTTCGAAATGATTAATGAAACAATTGTAATTGGGAAGCCGACTTTTAAGAATTCCATATAGCTAAAGCCATGCCCTTCGCGGTTTGCGATACCTGCAACAATTACGTTTGCAGATGCCCCGATTAATGTTCCATTTCCGCCTAAACAAGCACCGAGTGCTAATGACCACCAAAGTACATCAACTTGTGCATCGGATGGTGTTAAGCCAAGTCCAACTGCCATATCGTTAATAAGTGGAATCATTGTTGCAACGAATGGGATGTTATCAATCGTTGCAGAAGCGATACCTGATACCCATAAAATAAGTACAGAAGCAAAGGAAATGTCACCGCCAGTTACATTTAATACTTGCTGTGCTAACGATTTAATTAAACCAATATCAATAAGACCGCCAACGAGAACGAATAAACCAGCAAAGAAGAAAATTGTAACCCATTCAACATGCGCAAACACATCTTCAATTTCATGTTCTTTCACACCGATTAACATTAATACAGTTGCTCCTGTTAAGGCAATAACTGCTGCGTCAATGTGAAAAATGGAGTGTGTCATAAAGCCGATGATTGTAAGACTAAGTACCGTTAATGATTTTTTCATGAGTACTGGATCTTTAATATATTGCTTTTCATTTAAGCTCATCAATTTTTTAATTTGAATCGGATCAGCTACTAATTGTTTTCTGTATACGAAGTACAATATAACCGCTGTCACAGCGATAATAATAATGGCAATTGGAGCTAAGTTCACTAAAAAGGCATTAAAATCTAAATGTTTATTTGATGAGCCAATCATAATGTTTGGCGGGTCACCAATAAGTGTAGCCGTTCCGCCGATATTTGAGAAAATAATTTCTGATAGTAAATACGGCACAGGATTAACTTGTAAAATACGTGTGATAGATAGTGTAACTGGTACAACGAGAAGAACAGTTGTCACGTTGTCTAAAAAAGCAGAACCAACTGCAGTTAGTAAGGAAAGAATAATTAAAATGCGAATTGGATTTCCTTTTGCCTTCTTAGCGGATTTAATCGCAACGTACTGAAAGACTCCCGATTTACTTGTAATGTTAACTAAAATCATCATACCGATAAGTAAGGTAATCGTTCCCCATTCAATATGCTTTGTAAATGCGTTATGTAAATCAACAACGCCTACAATGACCATTAAGGCTGCACCGAGCAGCGCGATGACAGCACGATTAATTTTTTCAGAAATGATAATGGCATATGTAACTAAAAAGACCACAATTGCAAAATAGTATTGCCAGTTTGCAATTTCTTGTGTTGTTTCGTGCAAAAATCTCATCTCCTCTCAGAAGTTTTTCTTATTATTTGATACAATTGCGAAATAAACACAATTAAAGACATTATAAAGTAGAAAAATGCATGCTGTAAATGAAAGCCCCAGTTTTGTCATATTTTCTGCAAAAATGAATTAAGCCATTTTCTTGTTTTTGAAAATATTTGCTGCTATTTGACATATATATAAGATACACCTTATGGAATGTATGAAGTGAAAGTTTTATTTGGATTTGGTCTCTACATTAAAATTCGTAAATTCAAAAGTGTTTGTCATGATTTGTTATGGTATACTGGATGAAAATGGAAGAGTTAATAAGGAAGGGATCGTATGGATGAACAACAACTTTTATTTTTAGATTTTGAGTTCACGATGCCTCAAAATCGTAAAAAGCCAAAAGGTTTTTTTCCAGAAATTATTGAGGTTGGAATTGTTTCGGTTGTGAATCATGTTGTAGTTGATACGTATTCTTCTTATGTAAAACCAGCAACTTTTTCGGCATTAACAGAGCGGTGCAAAACATTTTTAGGAATTGGGCAAGAAGCGGTGGATAATGGGATTTCATTTGCAATGCTTGTTGAACGGCTAGCAAACTATGAAAAACGTTGCACTGCAACGGTTGTGACGTGGGGAAATATGGATATGAAAGTGCTAAAGCATAATTGTGAAGTAGCAAATATCCCTTATCCATTTGCAGGACAATGTCGTGACTTATCATTAGAGTATAAGCGTTTTTTTGGAGAGCGAAACCAAACTGGATTATGGAAAGCAATTGAAGCATACGGAAAGGTCGGAACAGGTAAGCATCACTGTGCGTTAGATGATGCGATGACGACATATAATATTTTTAAACTGGTGGAGAAAGATAAGCAATATTTAGTAAAACCAGCTCCTCCAACACTTGGTGAGCTTGTAGACTTTTCAAAAGTATTAAAAAGAGTGAGTGCACAATAACGACCAAATTACAATTTTAATTGTAGTTTGGTCGTTTTGTTGTTTTTACAATTGATAATCATGTTTTAATTGTTCTAGCATTTGTAAGCTGCGCTCTGCGAACGGAGTGTCGTCTTCTTGTAATTGCATGATTTGTTCTGTTAATGCTGTTTGCAGTGATTCTTTATAATCTGGCACATCGCCTTCATAACGTTTCACCATTGATTGCGGAATATTTGTTTGTTCACGAAATGCTAAGGCGCGGCGTTCGTGGAAAAAAGGTACGTCGGCTTGTTTTACATTATGTAGGTCGCCTTGCATTGGGTGTTTCACGACAGCTAGAACTTTTACAAGATAATGTTGCGGACGGACGTTTGTAATTTCTCCAATGTACTTACCTGTTTTATAAATACCTGTTACAATGTCGCCGATTTGGAATGTTTCATTCATATTTTTCACCTCAGTTTTATAGTAAGGAAAGTAAAGAGAAGAGTCAAAGAACTTATTTATTTCATTTCATGTCGAGTTGCTTGTGAATCTGAAGAAGTTTATAATTTACAATGAAATAACAGAAAATTCAGAGTAATCGAAGGTATGTATAGTTTGCTTCGACGATTTCACAGATATAGATGTATTTTTGCCATGGGATTTATTAAATAGAGTAAGGCTAGTAGGGGAAATACAAGACTGGGAAGTTAAGATTATAGGAACAAAAATGGAACACACATCTATGGCAGGTCTTACTATTAGAACTTTTAACTGCTTGTAATTTAATAAATATGTTGAGGTGACATATGTCGAATTTTAAATTTGAAAAATGTCTGGACATAGAAGGACTTTTTATTAGCTGAAAAGAAAAATATGTTATATGTTCCAGAAGGGTTTGCGCATGGTTTCTTAGTTCTTTCTGAAACAGCTGAATTTGCTTATAAGCTATCTGACTTTTATCACCCTGAAGATGAATGCGGTATTCTGTGGAATGATGAAACAATAGGAATTGACTGGCCGATCCCAGAAGGAATGGAGATTATAACATCAGAAAATGATAATAATCGTTCTGCCTTTAGTGAAGGAATAGCATTAAAACCTAAAAGAAAATAAAAATCTCACAGGGCCACTACGTATCCGACGGTAGTGGAACAATTATCAAAATATGGCGTTCAAGTAGTGGATGAAACGGTCACTGATCGGTGAAGAAATGATTGAACAGGTGTTAGATAGTGTGAAACCTGTAAGGTGAACAATTTTATCTTAAAGTGTAGAAAGTAAAAGCCAAAGTTGGAGGAAACAGGATTAGGGATTGATTTAGGGATTAAAGATTTTGCTATTTGTAGTACTGGGGAAGTTCACGAAAACATCAACAAAACAGGTAAAATAAGAAAACTAGAAAGAAAACTAAAATGCGAATAACGCTCTTTATCGCGAAAGTATGAAAATCTAAAAAAGAGAGGTGAAACATCTGTTACTAATAAAGGAGCGAATATAGGCAAAAATATTCTTAGAATACAAAAACTATATGCTCGATTGTCCAATATACGATTAGAGTATATAAAAGCTGTTGTGAATAAGTTAGTGAAAACCAAACCAACTTATATCACAATAGAGGACTTGCATGTAAAAGGGATGATGAAGAATAAGCATCTATCTAAAGCGGTCGCACAGCAATGTTTTTATACGTTTCAAACATGGTTATTAGCAAAGTGTAAAGAATACGGCATTGAATTACGCCAAGTAGACAGGTTCTATCCTTCTTCTAAATTATGTTCATGTTGTGGTCATAAGAAAGTGGATTTAAAACTGTCTGACAGAGTATATACATGCGAGTGTGGAAATGAAATAGATAGGGATTTAAACGCATCCATCAACCTTTTACAAGCAAAAGAATATACCATACTAACTTAACTAGTGGGTATATATGTACGGTGGGCTACATCGGAATTAACGCCTGTGGAGAGCCATATAAACCAAAGTAGCGAGTAGTTGGCAAAATGGGGTCCATAGAAGCAGGAAAACTCTAAGAGTATACATTTGTATATATTTTTAGTAGCAGTGAACAGTTATGATGCCTTTATACTTTCCGGAAGATAAGACAGAATATATTATACCTGCCATTGTATGTGTACTATTTATCATTGGAGCAATTGCGACGTGGCGTATGTTTATTAAATCATCAGAGAGAGAAGCGGAAAAATTGAAAGAGATAGAAAAACGCATTATGGAAAATCGGTAATTAAGGAAGAGTTGTTGACTTTCATACAGGATAAGTTGTTTTGTATGTTTCCTTCTAGGCTCGGACAATATAAGGATAGAATGAGTTTGGAGGGAACACGGATGAAAAAGCAACTCGTATTGGGATGTTTTGCAGCGATCCTCTTTGCTGGATGTGCGAAAGGGAACCCGAAAGAAATAGATGTGAAGCTGTATAATGCTTCTGGGGATCAAGTAGGAACGGCGAAGGTTATTCAGCAATCAAGTGGAGTAAAGATTTCGATTAAAGCAGAGGGGCTTACACCTGGTGTACACGGATTACATATTCATGAAGTAGGGCAATGTCAAGCACCGGACTTTACTTCTGCTGGGAATCATTTTAATCCAAATGATAAGAAGCATGGGTTATTAAACCCAAAAGGGTTTGAAAATGGAGATTTGCCGAATGTGATTGCAGATGGTGAAGGAAAGATTAAGGTGGGTATTACGGCACCGCAAGTGAACTTAAAAGAAGGAAAAACAACGATGAATAGAAAAGACGGTGCATCACTTATTATTACGGAAAATGCAGACGATGGGATGACACAACCAGCTGGAAATTCGGGGAAACGAATTGCATGCGGTGTCATTGTGAAAAAAGCTTCGGATCTAAAAAAGGAAAAAGAAAAGTAAAGAAAACCGAACGTTTGAAAGGTCGCCTAGAAAAAATATGGCGGCCTTTCTATATTTTGATGGCATAAGTAGAAAAGGAAATATGTAATAAGTGTGCACAGTCTTTAAGTTTGTTTTTTTTACAGATGATTACACCCTCTATGCGTAAACTTTCGTCATGTTCCTTAACAAAATTTGGTCCTTTGTGTAAGGGAACTGCGACATCCGCTAAAGCACGGACAATTTCACGACGATAAGTGGCTGTCGAAGAACGAACATGGAAGCTTTCCTTTATATTTTTTGAATTATAGCTATTCCCTCTTGCATGCATATTTCGTAGCTTAATTATCTAGAAAATCCTTTATAATAGATAAATAAGAAAGATCAAACCTAATCAAACTTCTAGTATAGGCTATTAGATATTCATGTTGAATAGTAAGGATGAGAGGAAAGGAAAGGAAAGGAAAGGAAAGAAAAGAATGGAACCTAAAATAATAAATATCCCGGCCAAAAAAATTGTTGGAGTTAGGAAAGAAACAACTTTTGCAAAAGATCCTGAAGTTACAATGGGAATATGGAAAACATTTATGCCGTTAAGAAATAGCATCCCTTCCAGAAGTAATTCTTGTTTTCTTTCCGTAAAGGTGTTAAACACTCCTTTAAATTTGAGTGATATGAACTATAGTTATGAAAAATGGGCTGCTGTTGAGGTTGAACATTTCGAAAAAGATACTGGTTCAGAACTATCTACGCATACGCTAGCAGGCGGCTTATATGCTGTTTTTATACATCAAGGAACAGCTTCTGATTTGAGTACATTCCAGTATATTTTTCAAGAGTGGTTACCGAATTCAAATTATAGTTTAGACTTAAGGGAACACTTTGAAGTTATGGCTGATCATTATCGTCCGGACGATGTAAACGCAAAAGAAGAAGTGTGGATACCGATAAAAGCAAAAGCTAAAAGTACTGATAAATAAAAGAGCTGATAAATAAAAGAGCTGGAGAGAAGATTTCCAGCTCTTTTATTATAATAATCAGATTCAAGTTTACATCGGTAGCTTTTTCTTAGAAGTACATGCAAATGCGCATTGTAAGCGGTGGAGCGCATCTTCTAATACGGAGCGCGGACAGCCAATATTTAAACGAATGTGCTGCTCACCGCCGGAACCAAATTTTTCTCCAGGCTCTACAATGATTTTTCCTTTTGTCTCTAATAATTCCATTCGTTCACTTTGTGTTAGTCCAAGTTTGGAACAGTCAATCCAAAGTAAGAACGTACCATCTGGCTGAGTAACAGATAGATTTGGAATATGCCTCTTAATAAAATCACATGTGAATTTTGCGTTTTCTTCTATATAAGGTAATAGCTCTGATAGCCATTCCGTGCATTCTGTGTATGCACTTTGCATGGCTACGTAAGCGAATGTGTTTAAGCCATGAAAACCTTGACGATTTTGTACACCTGTAAATGCGTTTCGCAGTTTTCCATTTGGAATAATAAGGACTGATGCTTGCAGTCCGGCGATATTAAATGTCTTACTTGGAGCGATGCATGTCACAGTTCGCTTCGCTAAGTTTGATGATAAAGAAGCAAATGGGATATGCTTACGTCCTTTGAAGATAATATCAGCATGAATTTCGTCTGTAACGACGGTTACATCATACATTTCACAAAGCTTGCCGAGTTTTGTTAACTCTTCTTCTGTCCATACACGCCCAATCGGATTGTGCGGGCTACAGAGAAGCATTAATTTTACACCTTGCTGAAATTGTTGTTCTAGTTGATCAAAGTTCATTGTATAAACGCCGTTTTCGACCTGTAATGGATTGGCGAGTACTTGGCGTCCATTCGTTGTTACCATTTCGAAAAATGGTGGATATACAGGCGGCTGTACTACTACGGAATCTGCTTTTTCTGTAAACGCTTGCACAGAAGTGCTAAGTGCAGGAACGATGCCGGGACTAAAGACAAGCCATTCTTTTTTAATGCCCCAATTGTATTGTGTTTGTACCCAATGACAAATCGCTTCTTTAACTTTTTCACTTGGTTCGTTATAGCCGAAAACAGGATGTTGTAAACGACTTTCTAAAGCCTTTTGAATTGGTGAGGGGATTGGAAAGTCCATATCTGCAATCCAAGCATGAAGAAGTTCTTCATTTTTGTGCGAGTCCCACTTCTTAGAGTCTGTACCACGACGATTGATTATTTCGTTAAAGTTCCCCATATGTATTACTCCCTTCAATTTAGAACGAATATATTGAAAATTCTCCCATTTCTTCTAGCATAGCTGATATGATACGATAAAGGGAAGTGGAATTTATGAAAAAGGCGGGAAGTGTATGGGGACATATGAGAAGATGGTAGACTTTGTGAAGAATTGGGACCCGTTTCAAATGGGACCGGAATTTTATGAAACGGAAGCAAGCGACATCGTCTACATTGTAAGTACATTTGATGATGCGAAATATATCGCAAAGAAAATACAGCACATTTATTTAATATCATTTGATAGAACATTACCTATTGAAAAGTGTCAATGGTTAGCAGAACAGTTGTTGTTATTAAAAGATGGCGGTAGCTGTAGTCTATAGTTTTTTCTGTAGAGGCGGATATCGAAAAGTTCATGAATGCGAACTTTTTGATATCTGCCTTTTGTTTTCTTAATTTGCTAAGAAAGTCATAATTTCTTCGCATACGTGCTCTGGTTTTTCTTCAGGTAATAAATGTCCTGTGTTTTCATAAGAAATAAAGTGTGAATGCGGCAGATCATTGTGCAGGCGGTGTCCAACTTCAATAGGAACAACACGATCTTTTTCTCCCCAAATGAGCAAAGTAGGTGTTGAGATCTTTTGCAGCTCTTTTGACGTTAAGTCTCCTTCACGATCGCGAATCATGCGAGTTAGTGCTGGGAAGATGCGATTATCATAAAAAGGTGCTGCATAGCCTTGCATCATTTCATTATCAATTAAAGAATGATCGTGAACAACGTTCATTAAATTATGGATGATGCCTCGCCTTACAATCCAATTTTTTACGTATAAATGAAAGAACGGTAAATAGGAAGTATAGATAAGCGGCAGTTTCGCCCGTGATAAATAACTTGAACTGCATAAAAGAACCGTCTTTTGGATTAAGTCAGGCCGTAATTTGTTTACATATAACGCAATTTGCCCTCCCATCGAATGGCCTACTAAAATAACGTGTTTTGTTTGTAATTGTTCGATAAGCTCAATGACAATCGTTGCGAGGTTCTCATAAGAGTATGTGAAATGATAAGGTTTATCGCTTTTGCCAAATGGCGGTAGGTCTAGGGCGATCACGTTCCCTTGCTTTGTTAAAAGGGGAATGAGACGCCGATAACTAAAGGTTGAAGAGAGAAACCCGTGAATTAAAACAAATGTTGGCTTTTCTTCGGAATCGAAAGACTGATAGAGCTCATAATGAATCGTCATCCCTCTTGTAGAAAAGGTGAAGTGAGGGAGTTGAACTTCGTTTTCCATCTTCATCACTCCGTTGTTTTTGTTCATATCATCTCCTTTTTGAGTTGGAATTATCCTAGATGAAACGAGAAGGGAAAGCGAAGGTCGACTTATATATTCCTATAAAAGAAAGGGTATGAATAATGAAGCGCCTGTTTATCAAAACAGGCGCTTCCACATTATTTTAGTTCAGCTACAATGTTCGGTGGTGTATGTCCTTGCAATCCAGTAACTAAATTTTTTGCTGCTGTCATTGCCATAGTTCGGCGTGTTTTTAACGTCGCGGAACCAATGTGAGGGAGCGTCACGACATTTGTTAGAGATAACAACGGGTTATCCTTTTCAATTGGTTCTTGTGTAAATGTATCAATGCCTGCCGCGAAAATTTTCTTTTGCTGCAATGCTTCAATTAAGGTAGTTTCATTTACTGTTTTCCCGCGGGATGCATTAATAAAAATGGCTGTTTCTTTCATCATATTAAATTCTTTTTCCCCAATTAAGTGATACGTTTCTTCTGTTAATGGTGTTAGAAGAACGATAAAATCTGCTTTTTGCAGTAACGTTTCTAATTCGCAATATTTTGCGCCAAGCTCCTGTTCTGCTTTTTCTTTACGGCTTCGATTATAGTACAAAACGTCCATATCGAAACCGAATTTTGCGCGTTTTGCAACGACTTCGCCGATGCGCCCCATACCGATAATTCCAATTGTTTGATGGTGAACATCTAAGCCGAAATGCTCTTTGCCAATTTCCGCATTCCATTGTCCTGACTTTACGTAACGATCAAGTTCACAAACGCGGCGCGATGCAGATAACATTAATGCAAAGATAAGATCAGCGACAGTATCATCTAACACGTAAGGTGTATTCGTTCCGATTATGTTTCTTTTCTTCATGGCTGCGATATCAAAGTTATCATAGCCGACAGAAATATTACTTACGACCTTCAATTGCGGAGCAACTTCGAGTAGTTCATCATCAATACTAGCCCCGAAATTTAATAGTCCGTGTTTATCTTTTACTTTTTCTAATAAGACATGGCGCGGGATTTTTTCATCGCCATCCCATTTTTCATATTCATAATGCTCAGCAATATATTCTTCAACAAATGCAGGAACTTTTTCTGCAATGTAGACTCTTTGTTGCATAGCTTCAGCCCCTTTCTATATGTATTGTCACATAATTCCTGAAAAAAATCTTCTTTTCAAATCGGAAAAGCAGTCTGTATAATTTAGAAAATATACAAAAAGGAAAGGGAGATTGCAATGACAGAAAAGGAATTAGAATTGTTAGCTTGTCTTGAGAAAAGTAGCCGATTATCTGAAGAAACATTAGCCAAAATGTTAAACATAGATGTAGAAGAAGTAATAGCAATTCTTGAAAAATTAGAAAGAGAAAAAGTGATTGTCGATTATGTAACATTGATTGATTGGACAAAAGTAAAAGAACACACAGGTTTAACGGCAATGATTGATGTGAAAGTTACACCGAAGCATGGTGTTGGATTTGATGCGGTAGCAGAACAAATTTATCGTTATCCAGAAGTGAAGTCGGTGTATTTAATGTCAGGGACATATGACCTTTCCATTACGATAGAAGGAAAAGGAATGGCTGAAGTTGCAACGTTTGTTGCGGAGAAGTTAGCGACAATTGAATCTGTCGTATCAACGACAACGCATTTTATTTTGAAAAAGTATAAACATGAGGGAATTATATATGAAAACAAAGATGATGATAAACGAATTGTGGTGGCACCATGAGTAAATTTGAATTATCAAAAGTAGCACAATCTTTACAACCATCCGGTATTCGCAAGTTCTTTGATTTGGCTGCCGGTATGAAAGGGGTTATTTCATTAGGGGTTGGAGAACCTGATTTCGTTACTCCTTGGAATGTAAGACAAGCATGTATTCGTTCGTTAGAAGAAGGATATACAGCTTATACTGCGAATGCTGGATTATTAGAGCTGCGTGAAGAAATTTCAAAATATTTACACAAACAGTTTTCAGTAGCTTATGATCCGAAAGAAGAAATCATTGTAACAGTTGGGGCGAGTCAGGCGTTAGATGTGGCAATGCGTACCATTGTTAATCCTGGTGATGAAGTAATTATTATTGAACCAAGCTTTGTATCGTATGCGCCGCTTGTTACGTTAGCGGGCGGTGTACCGGTACCTGTGTCTACATCCCCAGAGGATGAATTTAAAGTGCAGCCACAACAGATTGAATCGGCGATTACATCGAATACGAAAGCGATTTTACTATGTTCTCCAAACAATCCGACAGGAACGCTCTTAAATAAAGAAGAATTGGAGAAACTTGCTGTTATTGTGGAGAAATACAATTTAATTGTATTATCCGATGAGATTTATGCTGAGCTTGTTTATGATGAAACATATACAAGTTTTGCAAGTGTGAAACATATGCGTGATCATACGATTTTAATCTCTGGTTTTTCAAAAGGCTTTGCGATGACAGGCTGGCGCCTCGGTTTAATTGCAGCTTCTCAACATTTTACGGAACTCATGTTAAAAATTCATCAATATTCGATGATGTGTGCGCCGACGATGTCTCAATTTGCGGCACTAGAAGCATTACGCTCAGGGGAACAAGAGGTTATTCGTATGCGCGAGAGCTATAAACAACGCCGAAACTTTATGGCAACTTCATTTAATGAAATGGGATTAGATTGTCATATGCCTGGCGGAGCATTTTACGTCTTTCCCTCGATTCGTTCGACGGGATTATCTTCGGCGGAATTTGCTGAACGTTTATTGTTAGCGGAAAAAGTTGCTGTTGTACCTGGAAGTGTATTTGGTGAGAGTGGCGAAGGGTTTATTCGCTGTTCGTATGCAACGTCACTTGAACAGCTTATGGAAGCGATGAAACGTATGAAGCGGTTTGTAGAGAATGAAAAAAGGACAAAACGTAATACGTTTTGTCCATAAAAGGGGGGGAATACTAGAAAGCCATGTGTTAGTATTTTATCCCCATATTTGAAGATTTATACATGTAAAAGGAATTTTTTTCATGAATTTTGAATGAAAGTCAACTAGATGGTATAATTTACTAATACAAAAGGTAAACATATGGGAGTGTTTCTTATGTTAAATAAATATACAACTGGAGTGGTTGTGAAGGGAAAAGTAACAGGGATTCAAGATTACGGAGCATTCGTTGCATTAGATGAAGAAACACAAGGGCTTGTGCACATATCTGAAATTACAAATGGATATGTAAAAGATATTCATGATTTTTTTAAAGTCGGAGATGAAGTGGAAGTAAAGGTACTTTCAGTTGATGAGAAGAACGGAAAAATGAGTTTGTCATTGAAGGCTGCCAAACGGAAACAAGGGAAAGTACGTATTCCAAATCCATCTGCAAATGGATTTAACACATTACGAGACAAGTTAACAGAGTGGATTGAAGAATCGCAAATTACAAAATAAAAGCAGGGAGCCATGCTCCCTGCTTTTATTCGTGTTACATTATGATATAAAAGAATCAAACGTTTCTTTTGCTGCGCTTGTAATCAGAATAAAGAAACGTCCGTATGTCGGAAGGTAGGACAGATCTCCACTTGTTTACAAACAAGCAGAGATCTGTGTTTTATAATATCATAAGAGAGTTATCGAACTTGACGTGCTTCTGGGTGTGTTCCAAGCTCTTCAGAAGGTTTAAATAATAAACCAAGGTTAATTAAACCTGAAATACCTACAATGCCGTAGATAATTCGAGCAAGTGCTGTATCTTGTCCGCCGAAGATAGCTGCTACTAAATCGAATTGAAAGAAACCAATGAGTCCCCAGTTTACTGCGCCAATAATCGTAAATACTAAAGCAATGCGTTGTAATGTACCCATTTTAAGCAGTCCCTCCTTAAATGATGAAGCACAAACGAGCTACGTTTACTCGCTTAATCAAGCTTCTTTTATAGAATGGATACCTTTTGCCCTTCTTATACAAAAAAATTAAATTTCTCATCGAAAAAACAGGAGATATGACGATTTTGTAAAAAAAACAAATTGGGTACGCTTACATTTTGTAGTTCGCTTGATTTACAACGGTGGTTTCGCTAAAGTGAAGACAGAAATACATATACATACTGTATTGGAGGCAAAAAAATGAGCACACATGTAACGTTTGATTATTCAAAAGCATTATCGTTCATTAGTGAACACGAGCTAACATACTTACGTGATGCAGTAAAAGTATCACACCATGCAATCCATGAAAAAACAGGAGCAGGGAACGATTTCTTAGGTTGGGTAGAACTTCCGCTTGCATACGATAAAGAAGAATTTTCTCGCATTCAAAAGTGTGCGGAGAAAATTAAAAATGACTCTGACATTTTACTTGTTGTTGGTATTGGTGGTTCTTACTTAGGAGCACGAGCAGCGATTGAAATGTTAAATCATTCTTTCTACAATATGCTGTCTAAAGAACAGCGCAAAACTCCACAAGTGCTATTTGTTGGACAAAACATTAGCTCCACTTACATGAAAGATTTAATGGATGTATTAGAAGGTAAGGACTTCTCGATTAACGTCATTTCCAAATCAGGTACAACAACAGAACCTGCAATTGCATTCCGTATTTTCCGTAAGTTATTAGAAGAGAAATATGGAAAAGAAGAGTCGCGTAAACGCATTTATGCAACAACAGATAAAGCGCGCGGTGCTTTAAAAACATTAGCTGACGAAGAAGGCTACGAAACATTCGTAATTCCAGACGATGTTGGCGGCCGTTTCTCTGTATTAACACCAGTTGGTTTATTACCGATTGCTGTAAGTGGTTTAAATATCGAAGAAATGATGCAAGGTGCAGCTGCAGCTCATGATGACTTTGCGAAATCAGAGCTTGAAGAAAACCCAGCTTACCAATATGCGGTTGTACGTAATGCTTTATATAATAAAGGAAAAACAATTGAAATGCTTGTGAACTATGAGCCAGCACTTCAATATTTTGCTGAATGGTGGAAACAATTATTTGGTGAGAGTGAAGGAAAAGATCAAAAAGGTATTTTCCCATCTTCTGCAAACTTCTCAACTGACCTTCATTCTTTAGGTCAGTACATTCAAGAAGGACGCCGTGACCTATTTGAAACAGTTCTAAAAGTAGGCAAATCTACACATGAACTAAAAATTGAATTAGATGAGAACGATTTAGATGGATTAAACTACCTTGCTGGTGAAACAGTAGACTTCGTTAATACGAAAGCATACGAAGGCACATTACTTGCACATAGCGATGGCGGTGTACCAAACTTAATCGTAAACATTCCTGAACTAAATGAGTATACATTCGGTTATCTTGTATACTTCTTCGAAAAAGCATGTGCGATGAGCGGCTACTTACTAGGCGTAAATCCATTTGACCAACCAGGCGTAGAAGCATACAAGAAAAACATGTTTGCCTTGCTTGGAAAACCAGGATTCGAAGAACTAAAAGCAGAATTAGAAGAACGTTTGAAATAAGAAAAGCGGAGCCGACTGTTTAGGCCCGTCGGCTAAGGTTCTTTCGCACAGAAAGTGTTTTTTACTTTCTCTTGCGGAAGGTTATTAGACGGGAGGGCCTGGGAGGCGTAGCTGGACAAAGAAAAGCGGAAGCCGCTGGAGCTAGACAATAAAAAAGCTGTTGGGATTATCCTGACAGCTTTTTTTTGATGAATGCACGTCGGATGATGTCGTAAGGTCTTTATCCCGCACTAACGGGCAGTAAAGGCTGGGAAACACGTGGAAGAAAACTGCCCGTAAAAGCCCAATTGGGCGGGCTAACCATCAGTGAGAAAAGCTTCACTGATGGAAGTTTCACTTTAAATCATGTCGAAACGCCGATATATGTCATGTTTCCGTCGATATATTGAGAAAATCGCCGATATATGCAGTACGAATGGGGAATGCTAAAAAAAATCTAGAAAGGATGATCCAATTGATTCAGATTCATTCGAAGCTAGAAGGACAAACATTCGCCCTTTTCCAATTGGAAGAAACATTAAAGCCGCTGGGCTATACAATCGGCGGGAATTGGGATTATGAGAAGGGATGTTTCGATTATAAAATAGATGAAGAGGAAGGATATCAATTTTTACGATTACCGTTTACAGCCATTGAAGGGGAGCTTGATGTAAATGGAGTTATCGTTCGCCTTGATACACCGTACATTCTGTCACATGTGTATCAAGACGAATTAGATGATGAAGTGAAAACATTTACAGCAGGGATGACATCTTTTGATCAGTTTGCAGAACCGAAAGATCCAGACGGAGATATTCAAGCAAAATATATTGATATTGGGAAAGCTTTAGTTCGAGAATTAGAAGGATACTTGCTTAATGTTTAATTACAATCAGTAAATCATTTTTTTTCAGAGTAAAGGAATGAATCGGATTTATATGATAGTGTCCGTCACGTTGTAGACCAAGCAAGAGTATATTCTGTTTTAATAAATCACAGTTACAATATTCGAAAGTTTCACCATCGTATTGTTCAGGAGTATGCAGAAGTTGTAATTTATTTGCAGTAATTTCATTGTAAATTGTAAATAGTACTTCTGAAATCGAAGGGAATAATAAAGAAGCAGCAAATACATAACTCGTTAATTTATTTCCTTCAATAATTTCTGTTGCACCTGCTCGTTTAGCGTTATGAATTTGATCGGAAGTTAACATTTCAACGATACAATATATAGTTGGGTTTAATCCTTTCGCTGTTAAGATGGTTAAAATAGACTGTGTATCAGCAGAGCTCTCGCTTTTTTCTTTGTCAGCTGTAATCAAAATAGTATGCGCAGTACGAATATTTGCTTTGAGTAAAATATGATCATGATGAGGACAACCTTTAATAAATTGTAGATGATGAAATGATTTTGGCAGCAGAGGAAGTGTTTCATCTATGAGAACAATATCAAGGTTTGGTTGTAATACGCGCATTTGACTTACTACATGTTTCACACGTTCGTTCCAGCCGACAACAATCATATGTTTATGGCAAGAGGCAGCCTCCTCACCTTTTATTTTCATATATTGTTTACTAATCATTTCGGTAGCAAAAGATACCATATAATAAGAACCAAATCCGGTTCCTAACAAAATGAGAATGATTGCGAGGATTCTTCCTTGTATACTATGAGGAACGTAATCGCCGTATCCAACAGTGAATGTTGTGACAAGTGCCCACCATATACCATCGAACCATGTTTGAAAGTGAACGGGTTCTAATTTGTGAATAAGAAATCCAAAGAAGAGGATGAATAAACCAATTAAGGTGACCAGTCGTAAAATAATAGAATTGCGAAATGTATCTAAAATACTACTTCTTACATTCAATGTTTGTAGCTCCTCCCGCATCAATATAGTTCTCCCGCTATTCTTGGACAGTAAGACCCCCACTGATGGAAGTTCTACTTTATATTGTTGCCATTATGAAAAAAAGAAAAACCCCCTCATGAGTGAGGGAGTTGTCAGATGCTTTCCACTTCGGTTTGTTGAACGCTATCAAGCTGTTGAATCGCATAGTATACATTAGCTGTACGTATTTTTTGATCAACAGATAGTTTCATTTGCAGAAAATGTGCTCCATTTTCTAATGTTTTCAGTTTCATATTTTTAACTTTTATATCCATCTTTTTTATGTCATCGATGACCGTAGGGATATTTTCCATACTATTTACGACAAGGTTTACCGCAATTTCGCGTTGCCTGAGGGATTTTGGTCCTAAAATATTCATAACAAAAGGAATGAGTTCTACGCTAATCATAAGGAAACACATACCAGAAATAGCTTCTAAATAAAAACCGGCTCCCACTGCGATGCCAATTCCTGATGCTCCCCAAATCATGGCAGCAGTAGTTAAGCCTGCGATGCTATCGTTACCTCTACGTAAAATAACTCCAGCTCCTAAAAAACCAATTCCCGATACAACTTGAGCTGCTAAACGGAGGGGGTCCATAGTGATTCTGTTTGAGATAGAGCTTGGTAAATTATAAGCTGCTTTAATTGAAACAATAGTAAGTAAACAACTAATAATAGAAATAACTAAGCAAGTTTTTAAACCTAGTGGCTTTCGCTTTAGTTCACGTTCTAAACCAATTGCAAATCCTAAAATAGCAGAGAGGCCTATCTTAAGTAATAAATCGAAGTGTTCCAATTTGTATTCCTCCCCGTAATTTGGTGTAATAGATAAGCTGATATTTTCAGTATATGGTACAAGGAAGGAAAGTCGGACACTTTTTATAAAAAATATTGAAAAAGAGTGTTGCATTTCGAAAATCATCATGCTATATTAATAAACGTCGCTGCTGCACGAAAGCAGAAAGCAGACAAAAAAGAAGTAAAAAAACAATGTTGACATCAAAAAACAAAGATGTTAACATGAGGAAGTCGCAATTGAGCG
>NZ_JBALLY010000113.1:0-21172 GCF_036963045.1 Bacillus sp. JJ864
AATAAAAAAGCTTTGGCCATTTTGGCCAAAGCTTTTTTATTTTTCTGTGTAAGTACGACGATACCAAGGAATGGATTCGCTTAACTTTTTTTCTTGTTGAAATGCCTCTTTCCCAATATACTGCTGGAGCATTTTTTTAGCAGAGGTTAAGGATAGATGAGTTTTTGGATTTCGATATGCACAATCAAGGTTGCCCAGATGTGGAAGGTTACGAAAATCGTCTTTCGTAGGAGGGATATGAAAGTAATAATTACCTGCTCGGACAAGAACGTCAGATTGTTGCTGGCTAAACCGCGGGTTTTTAGAAAAGTGTAAACCTTCTTTCGTAGCTTGTTTTTCTGCAATTAATCGTTCTAAAGCTGTTTTTTTTAACCAATATAAATATTTCGGATTTGTAGCAGATTTTGCATGTCGGTTTACACTGAAAATTGCTTCAGCAAGTTGATGAACCGAAAATTGATTATAGGAACGAGACTGGGGTTGTGAAGATTTCATCTTAGCACTCCTTTCCTGTCTACATTATCATAATTCAATAAAAGTTAGCAATTTTTCTATGCAGAAAGCTAATATAAGTATTTTCATTATTAAAGCAATGTTGTGACAAAAAACAACTATTTTGTATAATATATAAATACAAATTGAAAAAACGAGATAATGATACGAAGAAAAGGATGACGAGAGCTTTGAAAAAACAATATGGAATTATTGATATCGGATCAAACACAATGAGATTAGTTATTTATGAAAAACAAAGCGGTGGCTTTTACAAAGAAATTGAAAATACAAAGGTAGTCGCTCGATTACGGAATTATTTAGTAGATGGTTCCTTAAGCGGGGAAGGAATTCATATATTATTATATACTTTGTTGCAATTTCAAGAAAGCACGCGGTTTCACCAGTTACATAAAGTATTGTGCGTTGCAACGGCAACAGTTCGGCAAGCTAAAAATCAAAAGGAAATTAAATGTCTTGTTGAAGAGAACACTGATTTTAAGCTTCGAGTATTGTCAGAATATGAAGAAGCACGGTATGGATATATAGCTGTTACCAATTCTACCTCTTTTACAGAAGGGATTACTGTTGACATTGGAGGAGGAAGTACAGAAGTTACGTATTTTCAAAATCGAGAAATTGTAAACTATTATAGTTTTCCGTTCGGAGCGCTGTCGTTAAAACAACAATTTTTTCATAATGATACGCCAACTTCAGAAGAACTGGAAGAATTAAGAAGATATTTATGGTATCAATTTCAGTATCTTCCATGGTTTAAAGGTAAGAAATTACCGTTAATTGCAATTGGAGGTAGTGCGCGTAATATGGTGAACATTCACCAAAATCTTATTTCTTATCCAATTTCTGGATTGCATCTGTATAAGATGAAGCCAACTGACATTGAATATGTGCACGAACATTTATTAAGACTTTCCTTTACAGAATTGCAAAAGTTAGAGGGTCTTGCTAAAGATCGCGCAGATACTATTATTCCGGCAGTAGAAGTGTTTAGGATGTTAACAACGATTATAGAAGCCCCGTCCTTTGTATTAAGTAGAAAAGGATTACGCGAAGGTGTATTTTATGAAGAATTAGTTAGTTCACTTGGAATTACTTATTATCCAAATGTAGTGGAAGAAAGCTTATACTTACTTTCTTATGAATATGAGATGGATATGAGCGTTGTGATACAGCTTATAAAAAATGCGACGATGATTTGTAAAGAATTAGAAAAAAATGAGGTTGTTTCTTTTGAGAAAGAAGATTGGACTGCACTGCATAGAGCGGCAAAAGTATTTAATATTGGAAAATATATTGATGAAGAGTCAAGCAGACAGCATACGTTTTATTTATTAGCAAATAAAACGATAGATGGCATGATGCATAAAGAACGAATTAAATTAGCATTAATTGCATCTTATAAATCGAAGTTGTTGTTTAAACAATGCATCGAACCGTTTGTAGGTTGGTTTGAAAAAGACGAACAAAGAAAAATCCGATTATTAGGGGCGGTTTTACAATTTTCAGCAGCGTTAAATGTAACAAATCGCAATCTTATCGAATTCGTTCGTATTGTAAAAAGAGAAGAGGGACTTGGTTTTTATGCTTATTGTAAGCAATCAGCTTTATCTGAAAAAGTACAAGCAGAAAAGCAGAAAAAGCAAATAGAGAAAATTTTAAAAGTGAACATTGAACTGTATTTTAATGAATAATGTTAAGTTGTACGGACTTCTTTACAAAAAATTTACATTTTTCCCAGTAAAAATTTGTTAAAATAAATATAACTAAATTATATTGAGAAAGCTTTAGAGGGAAGTGTGAAGGAAATATGGAAGTGATGAAAAATAGTCTTATAAACTTGAATGATACAGCTTATTATAACAATCGTGAATTAAGCTGGCTTGCCTTTAATGAACGAGTATTACAAGAAGCACAAGATGACAGTAATCCATTATTAGAGAGATTAAAGTTTATTAGTATCTTCAGCTCAAATTTAGATGAATTTTTCATGGTACGTGTTGCAGGACTAAAAGATCAGGTGAAAGCTGGATTTAATCAACCAGAAAATAAGGCGGGACTAACACCGAAAAAACAATTAGAAAAAATTTCATCTAAGGCACATGAATTAATGCAAGTGCAGTATGATACTTATCAAAATGTGTTACTTCCTGCACTGCAGGAAGAAGGAATTGAACAGTTGTCTTTTCATGATTTAACGAAAGAACAACGAGAATTTATTGAAGAATATTTTGATGAGCAAATTTTCCCTGTGTTAACACCTGTAGCAATTGATGCATATCGACCGTTTCCTATGTTATTAAATAAAAGCTTAAATTTAGCTGCTATTTTATATGACGAAAGACAAACAGTAGAAGAAAATCGGACAAAGCTTGGCATCGTACAAGTTCCATCATTATTAGAACGTTTTATTTTTTTACCAAATGAAGATAATAAGCAAAAATTTATTTTTTTAGAAGACGTGATTAGTAACTTTACTCATAAATTATTTACTGGATACACAGTATCTTCTGTTACGCGTTTTCGAATTACGCGTAATGCAGATTTAACAATTCATGAGGAAGGCGCACGTGATTTATTGAAAGTCATTGAGAAAGAATTAAAAAAACGAAAATGGGGAGCGGCGGTTCGTTTAGAAGTAGGAACGGATAATTTAGATAAAAGAGTATTGTCTCTATTATACGAAGTGTTAGAAGTGAAAGATGAAGATGTATATATGATTGGGGGCCCGCTTGATTTAACGTGCTTATTTGCGCTTTATAAAAAGTTAGCATCTACATATGAACATCTAATCTATCCTGCATTTATTCCGCAGCCACCTCAAGATTTAGATGATGAAGAAGATATATTTGAAAAAGTGTTAGAACAAGATGTTTTATTACATCACCCATTCGAGTCGTTTCATCCTGTCATTGATTTTGTAGCAGACGCAGCTGAAGATCCAGATGTACTAGCAATTAAACAAACACTATACCGTGTAAGCGGGGATTCACCTGTTATTCAAGCTTTAAAAACAGCAGCAGAAAACGGGAAGCAAGTGACAGTACTTGTGGAATTAAAGGCTCGTTTTGATGAAGAAAATAATGTTCAGTGGGCAAAAGAATTAGAAAAAGCAGGTTGTCATGTGATTTATGGTGTTAGTCATTTGAAAACACATAGTAAAATTACGCTTGTTGTAAGGCGAAAGCATGGAAAAATTGAAAGATTTGTTCATTTAGGCACAGGGAACTATAATGATGCGACAGCGAAATTATATACTGACTTTGGGTATATTACATCGCGCAAAGATTTCGGAATTGATGCAACAAACTTTTTTAATTATTTAAGCGGATATACAATGAAACCACATTTTCACCGTATATCTGTTGCCCCGTTTGATATCCGTCAGCAATTTATTGAACTTATTGATGAAGAGATTCGTTATCATAAACAATATGAAAATGGCTATATTATAGCAAAAATGAATTCATTAACAGATAAGCCGCTTATTCAAAAATTATACGAAGCATCCCAAGCTGGTGTAAAAATTGATCTCATTGTGAGGGGAATTTGTTGTTTGCGTCCTCAAACTCCAGGTGTAAGTGATAATATTCGCGTTATTAGTGTGGTAGGTCGTTATTTAGAGCATAGTCGTATTTATTATTTTCACCATAATGGAGAGGAAAAAATATATTTATCTTCAGCTGATTGGATGACGCGTAATATGGAAAAACGTGTAGAAATTTCATTTCCTATTTTAGGATTTGATATGAAAATGCGAATTAAAGATGTTTTACAACTTATTTTGGACGATAATGTAAAAGCACGTGAACAAAATGAAGGCGGAGAGTATCGTTATGTGGTAAGGGACCGTATAGAAAATATTGAAAGTCAAGTGCAGCTCTTTCAAATGGCGTATATACACACAGAAGAGGAATAAAGTAAAACAGGAATTCTCTATAAATATAAATTGAAAAAATGATATAAAATTAGTTTCTTTTTGATGGATGGGACACATGCAAGATAGAAAGCGAGAACAGGTTATTTTTTAAACGGCATAGCAGTGATTTATATGTTGGAAAATTAAAATGGATTTATTTGCACGTAATGAAGTTAGAGATACATAGAGAAAAAGGCCTCGATTTGAGGCCTTTTTTACATAGTTGTTTCTACTTACGTTAGTAAAAATACGGTGTTGGACAAGGAGAGCCGTAGCAAGGGAACGGTGGAGGTGGATATGGTGGATAGAATGGTCTAGGCCCAAATGCCAATGCCCCGCCGATTATACCTCCTGCAAGACCAGCTAAAAAAGGGAATCCAAAAAATGGTATAAATCGTGAATTTCCAATTGGACCAATTGGAGCTGAGCGAAATGGAATTGGCTGATACTGTGGATACATGTTAAAACCTCCTTCAATGAGCTCATTGTTATCATATGGGAAAATAAGGTGGATGAGCGAGTACAAGAGAGAATGATGCAGAAAATAGGCGAAACACATTCCTATATTATGTCGATTGTAATGTGAAGAGTGTAATTTCCGGCTTTGCTAAAAATCGAAATGGTACACGCGTTGTGCCAATGCCTCGATTTACATACAATAACAATTCATATTCTTTCTTAATATGATAAAAACCTTCAATATAGTGCTTAGCAAATGTCGGAGTAATAATGGCGCCAAAGAAAGGGAATTGTACTTGTCCACCGTGACTGTGTCCAGAAAGTTGTAAATTAATAGGGAAATTTGCAATATGAGGTGCAACATCGGGTTCATGAACGAGAACAATCGTATAAAGATGATCTTGCGCTTGTTTTAAGATACCATGTATGTCGGGGTTTCCGAGCATGATATCGTCAATACCGAAAATAGAAATTTCACTTCCATCTAGTAGACGTATGCGTTTCTCAGCATTTTGTAATATTTCAAATCCGGATTGTTTCATGATGTGACCGTAGTATTCTGTTCCGTACCCACCATGATCGTGATTGCCGAAAATAGCAAATTTACCGAGCGGAGCATGAATCGTTTGTAAAATTGATGAGACAAATGGAGTACCTTCATATGTTTGATAATTGTCGATTAAATCCCCAGTAAAGAAAACGATGTCGGGTTTTTTTTTATTTATTTTTGCAACCACTTTAGAAAGTTGCTGCAGTGAGTAATAATATCCTAAATGTAAATCGCTAAATTGAACAATTTTAATGCCGTTAAACCCACGTGGAATAAGTGGAGAGTGAAGTGTATGATTCGTAAAAGAGAGAAGGGATGGCTCTATAAACTTTGCATAATAGTAACCTGCTCCAGTCGTTATACAAGTATATAATAGTGTACGAATGCCTTTTTTTATAAAATTTCTTCTTGATATTTGATTCATATTCATATGAGCGAGATGATAGAAAATAATAATAGTAGAAAGATGTGATTTGTTAGAATGAGTCGCTGCGTATCTTCTCTCCTTTCGTTAATGAGTAGTGTGTTTTATTAAAAGATATCAGAAAAATTTAAATTTATAAAGAATTCTGTCGTACAAAGTGATAAAATGAATATGTATTCATTTTAGGGAGGGGAAATTATGAAAGAAAAGGTAGTTGTAATTACAGGTGGTTCAAGTGGAATGGGAAAAGGAATGGCAACTCGTTTTGCAAAAGAAGGAGCAAGAGTTGTAATTACAGGACGTACACTAGAAAAGTTAGAAGAGACAAAGAAAGAAATTGAACAATTTGAAGGACAAGTATTACCTGTACAAATGGATGTGCGTAATATTGAGGATATAAAAGGAATGATTGAAACAATCGATAAAGAATTTGGACGCATCGATGTACTTGTAAATAATGCAGCGGGAAATTTTCTTTGTCCTGCTGAAGATTTATCGCCAAATGGTTGGAATACTGTTATTAACATCGTGTTAAATGGTACATTTTATTGCAGTCAAGCTATCGGTAAATACTGGATTGAAAAAGGGATAAAAGGAACAATTATTAATATGGTTGCAACTTATGCATGGGATGCAGGTCCTGGTGTTATTCATTCCGCAGCAGCAAAAGCGGGTGTATTAGCGATGACGAGAACACTTGCTGTTGAGTGGGGACGTAAATATGGAATTCGTGTGAATGCAATTGCTCCAGGGCCAATTGAACGTACTGGGGGAGCTGATAAGCTTTGGATATCTGAAGAAGCTGCGAAGCGCACATTACACAGCGTGCCACTTGGCAGGCTTGGTACACCAGAAGAAATTGCTGGTCTTGCTTTTTATTTATGCTCTGAAGAAGCAGCGTACATAAATGGAGCTTGTATTACAATGGATGGTGGTCAACATTTGCATCAATATCCGTTTTAAGAGAGAGGGGATTTGTGACGAATTTGTGACATTCGGAAAGAGGACCTTTACAGAAAACCGTTTATAAGGTATATTTAAGACCTCTTTTTTCTTCATAGTAGAATTGCTAATTCCCCTTAGCATTTTACCCCTCTAATCCCTTCAGGAGAACTGAAGGGATTTTTTTATTATTTTTTCTACATAACGTGTTATAATCTTGAAAAGTAAAGGGGGGGGAGCGCTATGGTAGATGCATTAGATGTGATGAGTAATTTGGATAAAGTCCTTCCTTATTATCAAGCTATTTTTAGTGCCGATGAACATACTGTAATTGGATATGAAGTAGTAGGACGTATACAAACAGAAGAAGGGATTCACAGTCTTGCTGCATTTTTTCACGATGATTCGATTCCATATGAGTTTCAACTTGAAGTTGATAATGTTATTTTAGGAAAAGCATTGGATCGGTATTTGGAAACAGATCAATCATTTTTATTATTTGTGCACCGTAATGCGCATATATTGATGAGTGATGAAAGTGAAAGTTTACTGCATTTATTATTAACGTATGAGAAGAAAGGGCTTTGTTTAAATCATATTGTATTAGAAATAACAGAACATGATTTTAAAGAAGAAATTGAACAGTTTAACCATTTGCTTATGTATTACCGTACATATGGTATTCAAGTTGCGATTAATAAAGTAGGAACAGGCACAAGTAATCTCGAACGAATTAGTATGTTAACTCCTGATATTCTAAAAGTAGATTTAACAAACTTACGTCAAACGGCGTTGTTACAATCGTACCAAGATATTTTGTATTCACTATCACTCCTGGCGAGACGCATTGGAGCAACATTATTGTATGAAGATATTGATGCATTCTATCAGTTGCAATATGCGTGGAAACATGGAGGGAGATACTACCAAGGGGATTATTTGAAAGAATCTTTGTCTAATTTTATTGATAAAGACATTTTGAAAGAGCGCCTTGGCAGTGAGTGCCATCAATTTATTCAGCGTGAAAAACGAAAATTGCAGAAGGTTTATGAACTAACAGAAACGCTTCGAGAATATGTTGGGAATGTATTAGCAAAACAGAGAAAAATAGAAGATTTTAATAAATGGCTAATGAATTTTAGTCAACAAGTGACACATTGTTGCTTTCGTATTTTTATTTGTAATGAAGACGGATTTCAAAAATCAGGAAATGTTATGAAAAAAGACGGAGAATGGGTGTTAATGCCAGAGTATTATATGAAAAATTGGAGTTGGCGTCCGTACTTTTTAGAAAACATTATGAAGCTACGCTTTGAGCAAAAGGGAAGATTGTCTGATTTATACGGAGATCTTGAAACCAGTGAATTGGTTCGGACATTTTCGTTTCCTATTGATGATGAGCATTATTTATTTATTGACTTATCTTATGAATTTTTATATGAAGAAGATGTTTTATTATAATGCACGAAATATTTCGTGCATTTTTTTGTTTGTTTTTATCATAAATTGGTAATAGTGACAACTATGATAAGAATGGTGTCTATCGTTGTAAACATTTTACGAACGAAAGCTACTCTTTCAGTGCATAATCATTGCTACAATGAATAGTAGAAGGATAAGCTCTTTTTACAAGGAGGGTGCGAAAATGAGGAAATACGGGATTTGGATTGTGCTATTTCTTTTCGTTGCATTTGTAATTGGACAAGGTGTGACAACGGTGCTTGGAAAAGAAGAAACAAAAATCGATCAAAATGAAATATTTGAAACGATTCAAAAGGGATATGAAGCGCAGTTCTCTATTCGTGATAAGCGACTATCAATGGATAAAATGTATGATACATTATCTCCTTATTTCACGGATAACTTCCTTCAAGTTTTTACGGATGAAAATAATCAGGATGTGAAACGGAGTGCTCAATATTTATTACCTACAAAAGAAGCACCGTTTACTTTTTCATCAAAAACAAAAATTGTATACAATCAAGAGCATAATTTGTTATACGTGTATGAACGGAATATAAAAACGGATGAGTATCAAATTATTACACTGCAAAAAAACGGTGATAAATGGAAATTGGCGGGGTATCATGAAAATAAACAGCTCTTATCTGAAATAAAAAAATACGAAAAAGAGTAAAATGACAGGAGTTTCACTTTATCCCTACCATTTTGGGATCCTTAAAGTATTGGGGAGAAGAATTTACCATTTGCGAATAGCGAAAAAAAGTGACGTATATACTGTCACTTTTTTTTATTGTTCTAATTCTAAAAGTTGTTGTAATTTTTCAATTTGAAATCCTGCTACAACTTCCCCGTCTACAACAACAGTTGGGGTAGAATAGGAATCATAATCATAGAGAAGACGATTGCGAGCAGCAGCGTCTTTTTTGATATTGTATTCTGTGAAAATAACATGATTATGTTTTAAAAATTCTTTTATAATTTGACATGGTGGGCAATCAGGTTGTGTGTATACATCTACTTTCTTCATATAATTCCTCCTCTTCAACTTATTTTCATTATATTCTCGTATATAAAAAACTTCAATAAAGTGAAATGTCTATCAGTGCGGGGTTTAGTGCCCATTAATGCAAGATAAAGTAAAACTTTCATAAACATGGCAAGCTTTTTATTGAACACGAATTGAATAATTCTTATTTCTCTTTTTTACAACATTGATATAAAGTTTTTCTGTTAAATGCGCAAGAAAAGCAGTAGAAGTGTAGATTTCGGCTTTTTGTATGTTTTTTCGACAAATTTTAGTTGAGTTTCTTGCTCATAAGCATTATCCTAGGGTGTGGGACATTTTTTCAGTTATGACGGATAGAATGAGTATTGCTGTAAAACCTATTCGTAGGAACATTAGAGAAAGGGGAGATTTCATGTCTCTGCTCCAAGGAATTTTAACTCGTCTTGTTAGTCTAAAAGAACAAGCTGAAAGCGGCGAAGTAGCACAACGCTATTTTGAAGTGAACGGTGAACGCAAATGTAGCGTAAAATATTTTGATAAAAGCGATATGTACGAGCTAGAAGTGTATCAACAAGGAGAAAAACCACAAGTATATCAATTCGATAATATTGATATGGTTGCAATCGAAATTTACGATATTCTTTCTTGATACATAAAAAGAAGGTGCCTCAAAAAATGAAGGCACCTTCTTTTTTTATGATGAATAAGATTCTCTCTCTGACCCTAAACTGATAACGCATTCTATAAAGTGAAGTTTTCATCAATCGGGCTCTTACGGACAGGTAGCATGGAGATAGAGGCCTGCTCATAAGCAGCGACATAAAGAGGTGAGAAAAGTGGAAAAAATGCCGATTATTGTGTGTCCAAAATGTCATAAACAGTCAGAAATTACACATGTGTTAACAGCACAATCGAATCAAAATGTTATTTTTAAATGTCCGTTTTGTACATATTCAATACGTAATATCGAAACGAGCAAAGGATAAGTAAGGCATATTTTGTTGCTTTGTCCCATACAATGAGAATACGAAAGTCTGTCTATGAGAAGGGACGTGACTGTATGGGCGGAGAATATCAATTTTACAATTTATCAGAGCGACACATGAGTTTCGAAACTGTATTCTCAAGAATTTGTCATTTTATTCAAAGTGCACCGCGCAACATGTATCGATTGTCAATTGGAACAGATTCACAAGTACATCAAAATGATACACGTTTTATTACAGCTATTCATTTGCATCGCGTTGGAAAAGGAGCTTGGGGGTGTTTATATCACCAAACTTTAAAGCGAAAGCCTCCAAGTTTACGGGAAAAAATTTATTTGGAAACGCAATTTAGTCAAGAGGTTGCTTGTTTATTTACACCTGAGCGAATACAACAACTTTGGGATATTCTTTATCCATACTGCGGAGAAGGTGCTGAATTTGTAATGGAGATTCATTTGGATATTGGAAAATATGGTTTAACGAGAGAATTTATTTCGGATATGACAAATAAGATTACCGCAATGGGATTAACACCTAAAATTAAACCCGATGCATATGCGGCGTTTAGCTATGCAAATCGGTACACGAAATAATTTTTGTACTGAATTTTCAATCTATTAAACGAAGAGAATATTTTATATAATAAATAATAAGGACGGTTTAATAAGGGGAGGAAAAAATGAGTAGAGAAATTGATTTAACAAAAGAGGAACAAAACTTATTGTTAGATGTGTTGTTTCGACAAAATTATGCGAGTGAAATACTTTCCGTTGAACTTTCTGATATTGAAAACGGGCGAAAGAAAACAGATGTATCTCATTACAAACAAATTACAAGCTTATTTGCTCGTCTGAAAAACGAAGGATATTAAGGCTGCCAGAATGGTGGTCTTTTCTTTTGTTTCTATGGTAAAATGAACTGTGATTATTTATTTTAAATAAGAAAATAAGGACAGATAATAATATGTAAACGCTGTCATAAACTGAGAATAGAAATGAAAAAGTAAAACATTACTTGAACGAATTGTTTTTTACGATTGGTTTACAATTGCTACTTGTTAGAATGAGTCAAAGTGGGGGATATCAATATGATTAGCATTCCAAAAGAAGATTTTCAGCAAGTTTTTGTAAAGGACTTAATGATTTCATCGGAAAAAGTAGCACATGTTCAAATGGGAAATAGTTTGGAGCACGCTTTACTTGTTTTAGTGAAATCTGGCTATTCAGCAATTCCAGTATTAGATCCGATGTACAAATTGCATGGATTAGTAAGTACAGCGATGATTTTGGATGGTATTTTAGGGCTAGAGCGAATTGAATTTGAAAAACTAGAGGATATGAAAGTAGAAAGTGTGATGAAGGGAGATGTTCCGCGCCTTAAGTTACAGGATTCATTTTCAAAAGCATTGGAGATGACGATTGATCATCCATTTGTATGTGTTGAGAACGAGGAAGCATATTTTGAAGGGATTTTGACGCGTCGTGCCATTTTAAAATTACTAAATAAAACAGTGAGACGATTTAATCGATAATGTTGGAAAAGGCGACTTCAACTGAAAGAAGAAGTCGCCTTTATCGTTCAGTTGTAACGAAAGAAGGGGAAAACATTGCAAATTGATGATTTTCAGATGATGGTTATTTTAGCACAAGAGTTAAATATGCGAAAGGCTTCTGAGCGCTTATTTGTATCACAACCAGCGCTTAGTCAGAGGCTTCAATCGATGGAAAAACAATGGGGGATGAAATTTTTTATTCGCTCTCAAAAAGGATTAACGATTACACCAGAAGGTGAAAAAGTAGCGAATTATGCTAAAGATATGTTGCAAAGAGAGGAAGCGATTAAGAGTGAACTAGCAACTTTTCAAATGGAAACATATGGAACTTTAAAGATTGCTGTTGCCTCTGTCATTGGGCAATATTGGTTGCCGCCAGTTTTAAAGATGTTTGTACAAAAGTATCCATTCGTAAAAATTTCTCTCTTTACAGGATGGAGTAGTGAAGTGCAAAATCACTTTTACGAAGGTGATGTTCATGTAGCGATTTTACGAGGGTCACAAGAATATAAAGGCTATAAGCAACAATTATTTGAAGATGAGTTGTATTTAGTTGATACAGAAATTAAGGATATTTCCATGTTAAAAGACACCAATAGGCCGTTCATTCAA
The DNA here is from genome assembly GCF_036963045.1 of Bacillus sp. JJ864. Classification (NCBI taxonomy): domain Bacteria; kingdom Bacillati; phylum Bacillota; class Bacilli; order Caryophanales; family Bacillaceae; genus Bacillus; species Bacillus sp. JJ864. Next base: position 12,425 of record NZ_JBALLY010000113.1, read on the forward strand.
TTTAAAAGTGATTCAACATATTATGGACAAATCCAAAATTGGTGGTATGGTTTATTTTCTAATCCCCCTAAACGTACGATTGTTGTCGATCAAATTGAAACGTGTAAGCAACTTGTTTTAAATGGTATTGGTTATGCACTTTTACCCTCTACTGTTTTAAAAGAAGTAAGGGAAAAGACATATAAAACTCCAGTAAAACTGACGAGAGAAACGTGGTTATTAACAAGTGAATCGGCTAGACAATTAAAACAAGTGCAGGCGTTTTTAGATGTTATTGAAGAAATTCAATCAGGAAAATAAGATTATTTTCTTGCGAGGAGTCTTCTCGTTTGGTAGAGTAACAGTATAAATGGATTTAGGAGGCAACAAGCATGAAAATGATGGATGCAAACGAGATCATCTCGTTTATTCAAAAAAGTGAGAAGAAAACTCCTGTAAAGGTATACATAAAAGGGGATTTAAAAGAAATTACATTCCCAGAAACAGTACAAGCGTTTGTAAATAAAAAATCAGGCGTATTATTTGGGGAATGGTCTGAAATTAAGACAATCCTTGAAGAAAATAAAAAACATGTTGTAGATTATGTTGTTGAAAATGATCGTCGTAACTCTGCAATTCCAATGCTTGACTTAAAAGGCATAAAGGCACGTATTGAACCAGGTGCTATTATTCGTGACCAGGTTGAAATCGGTGATAATGCAGTTATTATGATGAACGCAACAATTAACATTGGTGCTGTAATTGGTGAAGGTTCAATGATAGATATGAATGCAGTGCTTGGTGGACGTGCAACAGTAGGTAAAAACTGTCACGTTGGAGCTGGAGCTGTACTTGCAGGCGTTATCGAGCCGCCTTCTGCAAAACCAGTTATCGTTGAAGATGATGTTGTAATTGGTGCAAACGTAGTAGTCCTAGAAGGTGTTACAGTAGGTAAAGGTGCAGTTGTTGCAGCGGGTGCAGTTGTAACAGAAGACGTACCACCATACACAGTTGTTGCAGGAACACCAGCACGTGTTATTAAAGAAATTGACGAAAAAACAAAAGCGAAAACAGAAATTAAACAAGAGCTTCGTCAACTGAACCCAGAAGAATAAAAAAGAAAGCGTAAGGGCTTGTAGGCTCTTACGCTTTTTATCAATGGTGGTGAAACGATGATGGTAAATAAATTTATTCAAATGCGGAGAGATTTACATCAAATTCCGGAGCTTGGTTTTCAAGAATGGAAAACACAGCAATATATTTTGAATTATATAAATACTCTTCCGAGTGAGTATATGGAAGTAAAGACATGGAAAACAGGTGTCATTGTAAAAGTACATGGCCGTAATCCGAAAAAAACAATTGGTTACCGTGCTGATATCGACGGACTTCCAATTACGGAAGAGACAGGATATGAATTTTCTTCATTACATGAAGGGATGATGCACGCATGCGGGCATGATATGCATACGACAATTGGCCTTGGGTTATTAACAGCTTTTGTTACAGAGCGAATTGATGATCATCTTGTTTTTATTTTTCAACCAGCTGAGGAAGGGCCGGGTGGCGCTCTTCCGTTATTACAAAGTGAAGAGTTACAAGCATGGAAACCAGATATGATTCTTGGGCTTCATATTGCACCAGAATATCCAGTAGGGGCAATTGCGACAAAAGAGGGATTACTTTTTGCGAATACATCCGAGCTATACATTGATTTGAAAGGGAAAGGTGGACATGCAGCATATCCCCATACAGCAAACGATATGATTGTTGCCGCAAGCCATCTTGTCACACAACTGCAATCTGTTATTAGTCGCAATGTCAATCCGCTAGATAGTGCAGTTATTACAATCGGGAAAATTACTGGTGGAACAGTACAAAATATTATTGCGGAAAAGGCTCGTTTAGAAGGAACGATACGTACATTATCTGTTGAATCTATGAAACGAGTAAAGGAACGGATTGAAGCAATTGTTGCTGGAATCGAAACGTCTTTTGGGTGTACAGCGCATATTGATTACGGAGCGATGTATCATCAAGTATATAACGATGAAACGTTAACGAAGGAATTCATGGAGTTTACGGACGAACATACAAATATGAATGTGATCACTTGTACAGAGGCGATGACAGGAGAAGATTTTGGATATATGCTACGTGAGATGCCAGGTTTTATGTTTTGGCTTGGTGTCGAATCTGAATATGGACTGCATCATGCGAAATTACAGCCAGATGAATCAGCAATTGAAAAAGCGATTCTATTTTTAACAACATACGTAAAATGGAAAGGGAACAGAGCGTAATGCTTGTCCCTTTTTGTATAAAAAATTTATAGTCTTTGGTGCATTTTTTTTGTAATTCTAGCACAATACTTTATAATGGTAGGTGGGGGAAAGAGTTGATAGTTAGTTGTTTTATAATTATTATTAAATGATATTGACTAAAAGCCATTTTCTCCCATATAATATAAGAGTAGACAATATATGACTAAAAATTAACGGAGGTTGGTACATATGGCAGAACGTATGGTAGCAAAACAAGCTCCACGCTTTGAGATGGATGCTGTTATGCCAAACAAAGAATTTGGTAAAGTAAGCCTTGAAGAGGTTATGAAACAAGACAAATGGACAGTGCTTTTCTTCTATCCAATGGATTTCACTTTCGTATGTCCAACAGAAATTATCGCACTTTCTGATCGTTATGATGAGTTCGAAGATTTAGATGCAGAGGTAATTGGTGTATCAACTGACACAATTCATACTCATTTAGCATGGATTAACACTGACCGTACGAAAAACGGTTTAGGTGAGTTAAAATATCCATTAGCTGCTGATACAAATCATGTAGTATCTCGTGATTATGGCGTATTACTTGAAGAAGAAGGTATCGCGCTTCGTGGTCTATTCATTATTAGCCCAGAAGGCGAATTAATGTATCAAGTTGTCCATCATAACAACATTGGACGGGAAGTTGACGAAGTACTCCGTGTTCTTCAAGCTCTTCAAACTGGCGGACTTTGCCCAGCAAACTGGAAACCAGGTCAAGAGACTTTAAACGTTTAATTTTTGAATGAGTGAACGAGGTCTAGCAAATTGTTGTTAGACCTCTCTCTACATATATAAGGGGGAAATGTTATGAAATTACGTGAACCAATGCCTTCCTTAGAAGGAGCAACGACTGTACTAAATGGAGAAGTAGTTAAGGAAGCGCTAATTGGCGATAAACCAACATTGATTCATTTTTGGTCTGTTAGCTGTCATTTATGTAAAGAAGCAATGCCGAGCATTAATGAATTCCGTGATAACTATAAAGATAAATTGAATGTAATTGCTGTGCATATGCCGCGTTCAGAAGAAGATCTGGATCTTGAAAAAGTGAAAGCAGTGGCAGAGGAGCACGGTATTGTACAGCCTATTTTGGTGGACAATAAGCATGTGATTACAGACTCTTTTGAGAATCAATATGTACCAGCATATTACGTGTTTGATAAAAACGGTGTATTGCGCCATTTCCAAGCGGGTGGTAGCGGTATGCAAATGTTAACAAAACGAGTAAACCGCGTTCTTGATGAAGCTGAAAAAGAAGCTGAATAAAGGAAAGCCTCCCTTGTAGCAGGGAGGTTTTTATTTACATTTTATATGAAAATTGTGTAAAATCAATATGGTACATAGAGAAAAAGGTAGGGGATAGTGTGCAAATCGGAAGTACTATACTATGTTTCTTTTTATATACATATGTAATTGTAGCGGCAATTTATTTTGGTGTTAGTTTCTATACATATTGCTTAGCAAAAAAAGAAAATTATACGAACACATATGAGTGGGTGAAAGAGTATTTATCACCTGTTGCCGAAATTATGAATGCATTTGCTCTATTCTTATTTGTTGGATTAATCGCTTTTTCAACGAGTTTAGTTGGAAATAAAATGACTTTATTTATCCTTGGTGCCGTTATTTTCATGTTATTAGGAATTCGAATTGGTAATATGGTATTTTGGAATAAGTCACTGGTGGAAGGCTATACTGGCATATGTATTCCAGGTTTGTTAGCTGCGATTGTTACGAATATAGAACATGAGTATTATCAGCTTCATTTTTGGTTAATTATTATTCTAACAATTGTCTCGCTCTTATACATAAGCGCGACCTTTTTAACGTATTGCGCACATAAACGAGAAGACAGGAATGCAGTATTACTCTTTCGAAAGTGGGCTTTATTTTGGAGTGTTCCAACGATGATTGTTATAGGAGCAATTGCAATTGCTGTGAACGGATATGAGCTAGTAGGCTGGCACAAGATGATGGAAATGTGGTGGGTGTTTATTGTTTCTTTTATTGGTTTTTTAGGAGCAACTCATTATTTATTTCATCAGCACCACTATCAGTTTGCGGTATTATTTGCTTTTATAAATTTACTATTTGCTTTTTTTGGACAAGAAACATTAATGTTTGTATTTCAAACATTCAGCTCGTTTGGAAATATATTTATTTTTGGTATGTTAGTCTGTATGCTCGCTTTTTATTTACAACAATTTTTTTATATTCAAAAACAAAAATAAGAGTGAAGAGGCGATCATTGCAGGATTTGTCCCATTATGCGTGCAGTAAAACAATTACTTTAAGAATGTAAGGAATCTTGAAGGGCCAAATAGCTGCAAGCTTTTCTTTCCATTATTTAGAATGAAAAAACAATGATGGAAATAAAAATATGCTACAATGATAGTTGGTCCTGATGTATAGGGTACAAAGCCTTCACATCAAGTTTTTGAAGAGTTAAAGAAGATAGGTGGGATTTAAGGAAATTCCACTGCTAAAAGTTTTACTTGATACGATTTGATATTACTGGAGGAATTTGTGTGAGCACGAAAGAAAAAGAATTTGCTGTTATTGGTCTTGGACGTTTTGGGGGTAGTATTTGCCGGGAATTAGCGCAATTAGGAATGGAAGTCATGGCGATTGATATGGATGAAGATCGTATAAATGAGTTTGCAAATATTGCATCTCATGCTGTAATTGCGGATTCTACGGATGAGATGGTATTAAAAAGTCTCGGTATTCGAAACTTTGATCATGTAGTTATTGCAATTGGGGATAATATTCAATCAAGTATTTTAACAACCCTTATCTTGAAAGAGCTAGGCGTGAAGAATATTACTGTAAAAGCACAAAATGATTATCATGAAAAAGTTCTTCGTAAAATTGGAGCTGATCAAATTGTTCACCCTGAGCGCGATATGGGAAAAAGAATTGCCAATAATATTGCCTCAAGTAGCGTTTTGGACTATTTAGAGCTTTCAGATGAACATAGTATTGTTGAGATTATTGCGAACGAAAAGATTGATGGTCATTCATTGATTGAGTTAGATATTCGTGCGAAGTTTGGATTGAACATTGTAGCAATTAAGCGTGGGAAGGAAGTTCTTGTTTCACCGCGTGCGACAGAAAATATTCAAATGGGAGATATTTTAATTGTAATTGGTCACGATAATGATGTGGACCGCTTCGAAATGTTTTTAGCGAAATGAAAAAAAGGACAATGCCAGCATAGCGGTATTGTCCTTTTTAGTTAAATTTCCATAATGATTGGTAAAATCATTGGTCGACGTTTCGTTTTTTCATATAAGAATGGAGCCAATGTATCTGTAATTTCATTTTTGATTTCAGACCACTGTGTCGTTTTACGCTCCATTACTTTTTCTAAATGAGTTGTAATTAATGTTTGTGCATCGTTAATTAAATCGCTACTTTCGCGCATGTATACGAATCCACGAGAAATGATATCTGGACCAGCTGCTACTTTGAAATCTTTCATATCGATGCTAACAACAACGATTACAAGTCCCTCTTCTGAAAGAATACGACGATCGCGAAGTACGATGTTACCGATATCACCGATGCCATTTCCGTCAATATAGACAGAACCAGACGGAATCTTTCCTGCGATTGCCGCTTCATCTTCACGAAGTGCAAGTACATCACCGTTATCAATTATAAAGCAATTTTCTTCGGGGATACCGCAATCATTTGCTAGTTTTGCATGCATACGTTGCATACGGTATTCACCGTGAATTGGCATAAAATATTTTGGTTTAATGAGACGTAACATTAGCTTCTGTTCTTCTTGTCCGCCATGTCCACTTGTATGAATATCAGTCAATGGCCCGTGAATGACTTCAGCGCCTGCACGATATAACATGTTAATAGTACGGCTTACACTTATCGTGTTTCCTGGGATTGGAGAAGAAGAAAATACTACAGTATCACCTGGAATAATTTGAATTTGACGGTGAGTACCGTTAGCGATGCGAGATAATGCAGCCATCGGTTCCCCTTGACTCCCTGTACATAAAATCACAACTTGATTTGCTGGTATGCGATTTAGTTGTGCGGGTTCAATAATTGTATCTTTCGGGCAGCGAATATAGCCAAGATTTTGTCCGATTTCCATTGCAGCTTCCATACTTCGACCAAAAACGGCAATTTTCCGATTGTTTGCTACTGCAGCTTCTACAACTTGTTGCAGCCTGTGAATATTAGAAGCAAATGTTGCGAATATAATACGGCCCTCTACTTTACGGAAAATATCCTGGATGCTGTCACCAACGCGGCGCTCAGACATCGTAAAGTGAGGGACTTCGCTATTCGTGCTATCAGATAGCAAGCAAAGGACACCTTCTTTTCCGATTTCAGCCATCTTTGTTAAGTCTGCTGGCTCACCAACTGGTGTGAAATCAAATTTGAAATCTCCTGTATGCACAACCTGTCCTTGTGGTGTCTTCACAACGATACCATATGAATCAGGAATACTATGTGTTGTGCGGAAGAAGGAGACGGATGTTTTTTTGAATTTAATTACATCGTCTTCTTTAATTTCATGCAATTGTGCTTTTCGCAGTAATCCGTGCTCTTCTAACTTATTTTTAATTAGTCCAAGCGCTAGTTTTCCACCATAAATTGGAATGTTTACTTGGCGTAATAAATAAGGAATCCCACCGATATGATCTTCGTGACCATGTGTAATAAAGAGTCCTTTAATTTTTTCTTCATTGCGTACGAGATACGTGTAGTCAGGGATGACATAATCAATCCCAAGAAGTTCGTCTTCTGGAAATTTGATTCCAGCGTCAATAATAATAATTTCATCTTGAAATTGAACAGCATATGTATTTTTGCCGATTTCACCGAGTCCGCCGAGTGCGAAAACAGCAGTTTGGTCATTTTTTAAGAATTTCATAAATTAAACGTTCTCCGCTAATTTGAAATCTGCATATTGCTTTTCATATTCAAGATGAGCACCAGTAACAGACTGGATAAACTCAATATTATATGCGAACTTGTGTAATTTTGTGCGAACTTCTCTTTCGGACTCAGCTTCTAGATATAGCACCTTAGTATTTTCACGTACAGGTACTTCTAGCGTTTTTTCTTGATAAAATACTTTAAAAATCATTAAAACAATCTCTCCTTGTCTATGTTTTAGGCTATCTTTTACCTATTATAAAGCAAACGGTTATGATTTTCATGTTTTTTCGAATAAGAGTGAAGAAAAAAGCCCGAAATGGGCATGATTTAAGCAATTGTTTTTTTACGAAGTAAATCGTTCCAATATACTTTTAATTTTTTCTTCAATTTCTTTAGCACGGTTGTTCCTTCCTTTCTTCGCTCAAAACATGCAGATAATCTTATTAGAATGCGCAAAAAGAATTAAGTTTCAAAAAATGAACTACTTGTAAGAAAATAATTCGTTCAACTTATAGTATGAGATAGAATAGAAAAGAAAATGCATATGTTGAACCGTAGTACCGTTTTTATTTCAGTATATGCATAGTTAGGCAGGGAGGTTAGGTAAGAAGCACTTTATTCATCAATATGTTATACTTTTTCAGTATTTGAAAAAATATTTAGAGTATAAAACGATACGTTTGAATTGATGAAGTAGAGAGGATTATGTAAATGAATGATAAAATTGTCTTTTTTGATATTGATGGAACATTGCTAGATCATAACAAAGAAATACCAAAGTCCACAAAAGAAGCTGTACGTTGCTTGCAAGAAAAAGGTATACATGTGGCAATTGCAACAGGACGTGCCCCATTTATGTTTGAAGATATTCGTAAAGAGCTTAACATTCATAACTATGTAAGTTTCAATGGACAGTATGTGGTGTTTGAAGATGAAGTTATATATAAAAATCCTCTACACCCTGATGCATTACATGCTTTCGCGAAATTTTCAGAGCAAGAAGGCTATCCGCTTGTGTACATGAATCATAAAGAAATGAAAGCAACAGTGACATCGCATCATTATGTAACAGAAAGCTTTGCTAGCCTTCATATGGATCATCCTGCGTTTGAACCTAGCTTTTATGAGGAACGTGACGTATATCAGACGCTTTTATTTTGCAGAGCAGGAGAAGAAGAAAAGTTTATTAACGACTATGCAAAGTTTCATTTTATTCGCTGGCATGCTTATTCTATGGACATTCTTCCAATGGGAGGATCGAAAGCGAAAGGGATTGAAAAGTTTATTGAAAAGCTTGGATTCACAGGGGAACAAGTGTATGCATTTGGAGATGGGTTAAACGATTTAGAAATGATTGAAACTGTAGGTACAGGAATTGCAATGGGAAATGGACATGAAGATTTGAAAAAGCTTGCGAATTATGTAACTAAAGATGTTTCAGAAGATGGTATACTTCATGGATTGCAGTGGGCAAGGTTGTTATAAAGTATAAATATGAGAAGCGTTTCAATAAAAAGAGTCAGTTTTC
>NZ_JBALLY010000114.1:0-6785 GCF_036963045.1 Bacillus sp. JJ864
TTTTTCATAGATATCTATATACATCAAAAGGTGTACCTTTTGGGGATGTAGTTGAGTAATTAATCTAAATCCCCCTTTTTTCGGGGGATGAGCAAAAACATCCATGAACATAATGGATTAATAAATTCAAAGAAGTGGGATTAATAGAACATAAAAAAGAGGGATTCGACTCTCTTTTTTATGTTCATTCGACAAAATAAGACAATATACAAATAATTTGTTTGCTACCATGGGGTAAGCAATCTTACATTTTAGATGAAATAACTAATACATACTGGAGGTAACAATATGAAACGCAACTTACTTACTGCATTAGCATGTAGCGCATTACTTATGGGAATGGCTGCTTGTAGCTCAAATGAGAAGACTGCAACTGAATCGAAACCTAAACAAGAAGCTAAGAAGCCTGAACCGGTTACTACAACTTCACTTATTAGTGAGTTCAAAAAAGCTGGATTAGAAGCTGAAAACGCTTCGGATCTACCACAAAAAGAGTTCGGTAACATGCGTAAAGATGGAAAACGCATCCTTACTCCGAAACTAGGCGAGGATAAAGGTGGCCGTGTGTTTGAATTTAGTAAGAAAGAAGATTTAGAGAAGGCTAAGAAGTATTACGATGAATTAGGAAACTCAGCTCCAATGCTTTTCTCACATACATATGCTAAGGGGAACTTCCTTTTACAGATGAATGGCGATATGAAAGATGATGATTTTAATAAATATAAAGATGTTATGGATAAAATAATTAGATAAATAATTGCAAGCGTTAGGTAGCATTTAATTCGATGAAAGCTGGTGAAAAGATTGTCTCTTTTTTGTTATGAATGTGGAGAAATAATTGAGGACCGCGACTACAAACAAATATTGGATATTTTTGATTGTGAAATTGAATGTAAATTTTGTGGATCAGAAAAACGATTTAGAGATTGCTATTATCCTCATTTTTCAATCAAGGATTTTGTAAAAACCACAAACAAATTGAATGAACAAAATATAGAAGATTTAACTAGAGAAATAGATTTAGCTTATAAGATGTTTGATGACATGAAAGACGCTAATGTACACTTTACTTTAGAAAAATATACCAATATTTATTATGAACTAGACCTTTTACTCGAAGATGAAGTGAAATATAGTATTGATATCAAATCTAATGTTTATGACAATCTAGAAGACGAATTAGTTAAAATGTACCCAACCGATTTAGCGATAAGTATCGTCGCTTCACTCCATTTTATAAAGACACCCTACAGAAAACCAATTGTAATTTTGATAGCTTCTACTATTGAATTATTGTTTAATGTTTATTATAAAGATGCACTTAGAATTAGAAAAATAAAAGAACATGGTGATCGATTTATATCGCTCAACAGAAAAATTAAATATTTAAATGAAAATAGTACCAAAAGTCTAAAACAACATATAGAACAGTATGACAAAGATTTTTACGATTTATGGGATGACTTACGAAAAATTAGGAATAAAGTTATTCATAGTAATTCATTATATATTTCGAACAAAATGATAGGAGATTATATGACTTTATTAAAAACATCCGTTACCGTGTTTTTAAATATTACATCGGAACTTTATAGAGAACACTACAAAAATAATAGCTCAAATAGGGGTCCCGCCACATCGCTATCAAGCTAAGATTCTGAAGTACCCCCAAAATGAAAATTTTATACCTCTATGGTTAATTAGATCTTAGTTATTTTAGAAATCCTAAATTTCTTCAGTTCAAGATAGAAGTTCTTTTCAAAAAAATAGGGTTCTTAAGAACCCTATTTTTTAATTCAGCATGGAAAGCATAATCTTTTCTAATTCAGCTTTATTTAAAATACTAACGGTAATTACTATTTGATACGCACCTTTCCCATCTTTGGCAGGAACAATCATCTTCATTCCTGTTATATTGCTGTCGTTGTATTTTCCAAAGGTCACTTGGTTTCCCTCTAGTTTGTATTCTTCAAACGTATCAAATGCTTGCATATTCCAAGGATTTTTTTTCCCTTCTAAGATATCTGACTGCCAGATGACAATTTGACCAGCATCCCCTTCTGTATATTCAGTCCTAATGACGGGTTTTGGTTTCCCTATCGTAATGTCTGAGTCAACTTGTTCTTGCACTGGATGGTATCCTTCTGGTATATAAGCTGGTTTTTTAATTGGAAAGTCAGCTATTTTTTTTGCATCTTCAATTGTTGATGGGAAGTGTTTCCTAATCTTCTCCCAAAGAGGGTTTATTTTGTTCGAATTTTCCTTTAGCTTTTGGTTGTCCTCTTCACTTAAAAGTTCGTGTTTGTACCGCTTTCGATCTCCTTCTTGAACCATTGCCTTTTTCTGGATAGAAAGGTCCTCCTGACTCAATTGTACGAACTGTTTAAATTCCACTTTCGTCAAATATTTTTCAGCTACAGAGAATTCCTCAGTCATTGTTTCATACCTTTCTTTTGACATTCCCCAATCTTCCTTTGCCTTTTCTGGCGTACCCACCAATTTTTCTATAATCATAGAAATTGATTCTGATGCCGTATCTTTCGTATTAACAGTTGTTATATTTTCTTTTGGGTTTCCTTTCGGTTCTTCTGCCTGTGCATTTAGTAAGGATAGAGATGAAACAGCAATTACCGCCACAACTCCGAGTGCAGACCAACGATACGACTTCTTTTGGAATTTTTTAATCATAAGAATTCTCCTTTTCAACGTTCTTTTATTTCTACTTAAATTCGCTAGACTTGGTACTTGATAATAACTTGAGTAGTGTTCTAAAAGACTAATAATGGTATGACCATACGCAATTTGTTCCTCTGAATCTATAAATGTCAGAGCCGATGCATCGCATGCCATTTCCTGATCCTCCCGCATGCATGAGTAGGCATACCAAAGAATTGGGTTAAACCAATTTAGGATGAGTAAGCCATGCATAAGCCAATTTACACCGACATCCCTTCTTTTAATGTGAGCCAATTCATGATGAAAAATATATCGTAGTTGTTGATTATCTAATACTTTCATATGTGCACTTGACAATAACACCCTCGGTCGAAAAAATCCGAAAACAGTTGGACTTGAGATTTTCCCAGCTAAGAGGAGTGGGATATCCTGCTGAACGGACATAGATTTTTTACAATTCTCAAAGATTTTGACAATCCTTTGATCTGTAATCACTGGTTGTTTTTTTATGTAGAGTAATAAACGCCTATTCATAATGATGGTAGTAAAGCCCAGAATGATAACTCCAGCAAGCCAAATATATAAAATGATTGTATAAAATGAAAACGTCTCATTATTTTGCTTTTCATTACTGTGAGTTTGTTTCTTACTTTCCTCGGCTATTTGTGTTGAATCAGATGCGGAGGTATCTTCTTTTGTGATTATCTTTGTATCGCCTATATCTGCCGATCCTTTCATACGTTCTGTTGAAGGAGCAACAATTACAGGGTCTTGGTGAAAGCTAACTGAAGTTCCATTACTGTACGAAAGGATAGAGTAGATGCTGTAGGAACTATCAGGTGACCATGGTAATATAAGTCTTACAATTAATATCATCCATAATAGATACTGCCATCGTGGGGTTAACTTGTTTCTAAGCAAAATTTTTACACTTAAGATTAGACCAACTAATATACTGGCCATAATTGAGGTTTCTATCACCCAATCAAAAAAGCGAGGTAGATAGACGTTTACAAGCATATCTATCATTATTATCTATCCTTCCTCTGATTTTCCTCAGTCTTCTCATCCAGAATACGTTTAAGTTCGTTAATGTCTTCTGAAGATAGTTTTTCTTCCTTTAAGAAATTCACAAGTAAAGGTTTAAATGCCGCACCATAGAAACGTTTGAGGAGAGATTTTGTTTCCACTTGTAGATAACTATCTTGCGACACTAAAGGATAATATGCATACATACGCCCTTTATCCTGATGGTAAGAAACAGCTTCTTTTTGGACTAATCGATTAATAAGCGTTCGAATCGTTTTCGGTTTCCAGTCCATCGTTACCTCTAGCGCTTCAATCACTTCATTTGCCGTTTGAGGAGATTTTGACCAAAGAACTTTCATAACTTCTAATTCAGCTTCCGATATTTTAGGTAATTCTTTCATTATTTAAAATCCCACCCCTTATATTACATTTGTAATCTGTAATTCAATATTACAAATGTAATCCTGAAATGTCAACCATATTTTGGATTCATCAATATAAAGAAAATAGTAACTACTCAGCCCATAGTTAAAAACGCAAGACAAATAGAGGTAATCGCTACGAAGCACTACCTCTGAGTTTTTGCTGGGCACAGATCTAATTCACCTGTTCAATCCATTCTTGGATACACGGAAAAATAGATTTTCCTTGTTTTTTTATCGTGCTCATATAACTTCTAATTCGTAAAAAATTGCGAGCACCATATTCACTTCGGAACGAACCGCTTATTTTTTGTCGTAGTTTTACTGGACGTATGTCTCGTTCCGCTTGATTGTTATCAAATGGAATAGCGGGATAAAGAATGAATGCTAAAATTGAGTTTTGATGTGTGATCAATCGATTTAAGAGATTCCGCGCCAGACTTTGCTTCTGTCTTCCGCGGACGTTCTTTTCTTTTGGACAAATGGGATTTGATTCTTCTCCTTTTGCGAGAATCGTTTCATATTCTCGATGTAATTTGACGAGTTTTTGTGCATCTAAGTTACCTTTCTCTTTTTGGTCTTTTGCTTTCAAAAGGAAATCGGCCATTTCGTGTGCCCATTCTTGCTTTGTTTGTTCGAATATACCACGCAATTCTCGAAGAAGATGCACATTGCACAAGACATGTTGGCACTTGTGGTATTGGAAATACGATTTCCAACAATCATGCACCGCAATACCCGTAAATGCAGGCAATACACCAATCGCATCCATCGCTACAGTCCCGCGATTTGGATGAATATATTGAATGGTAAGCTCCGGGGTACTATAGGTATGCACCCATTCTATTTTCCCTTGATTGCGAAGTCCTGTTTCATCGCAATGAACAATTGGAGAAGCTAAAATTTTTGAGCGGATTTCTTCTTCTTTTTCTTGTAAACTTTCACTAAAAGACTGAATGAGGCGATTGATTGTGCCTTGACTGATTGAATGTTGATACACATCTTGAAAGAATTCAGACGTTCGCTGAAGAGATAGATATTGATATTGCGTTAAATAGTTCACCATCAATTGAACATTCGGCCCATATTGAGTCGCATTTGTCACACCTTTTGGAAATGGAGATTCTTCGATATGAAGACAACGTGGACAAATTTTTCGTTCTACTTCATGTTGAAGTATCTCAAAAGAAACAGGCGGGATATCAAACACTTGTCGCACCTTTTTCGAGCTAACAGGTTCATTTTCTAATGATGATTGGCAACACGAGCACATTGTCACAGGATGAACAACCACATGATCTGGATGTTCCACTTGGCAAAGTGTATGACTTTTATGACCAGGTTGACCGCCCGTTTTACGTCCTGTTTTTTCACGCAGGCTTTTCGTGGCTGATTTTTGTAACCCATCCATTGATGGGGGTTTATGACTATTTTTTGAGTTTTTTTTTGCGTTGAATTCGAGTTCTTGAATGCGAGCACATAATGTTTCAACTAAATTCACAACAGAATTTGGTCCTTGTTTATAAACAATAAGAATATCTTTTCGGTTCATACACTTCACCTCCTGTTTTTCTTATTACAAGTGTTAACAGGAATTTGTGGAGGTAAACTTGAAAATAAAAATATTAAACCATTAAAACCTTAGGGTAGCTGAGTAGTTACATCTTTTTTTAGAATTGCTATTCCTAATAGGATAACTAATGGATACATAAAGATACGTTGATACCAACATAGAGTACAAGGTTCGTATTTCATGATTTCAGAAAAATATAAACTTCCACTTGTTGCAATAAAAGAGGTTGCCCATGCTATAAATAAGATATTATCTAATTTTTTGGTTGTATTCATTTTTTCTCCTTTTCGTTAATTTTTACATAAATGGAAAATATTGTTTTTATTTCTGGTTATGTTATAATTATTTACAGATTAATCGAAAATTTTAAAAATAAGAGGGGTTAAACGTATTATATGGATTTCTTGTTATTTATTATGTGAATTTTAAAATTTAATTTCATTTTAATCTATTATTTTATAGATGTAAATATTTGACTTAATTGGTAATATATGATATTTTTGTTTTTGTGCTAGTTAAAACTAGTAAAATATTTTATGGAATGGGGAGATTTTATGTCACGTAAGGGGTTTTTAGGTAAGGGGATTTTATCTTTAGGATTATGTGGTGCTTTGTTAGCTTCACCTGTAACAAGTTTTGCAGCAGAAGAAAAAACATCTTCTTCACCAAATGTAATTTATACAGAACATGGTTTTACAAATGTTGTATCTGGTGAACAACCTGTTATTAGTGGGTCAAAAAAAATGAATAGAGCAAGTTTAAGTGGAGGTACGTGTCTTAGTGTAGATGGAGGGAATTGGTGTAAAGGTCAAAAAATGGGTTGGAACTTTGATTACGCTCAATTTTCTGAATATAAACACGGTTCTCGAGTACATAAAGCAACAGCTATGGCAAATGATAAATTTACTTATAGTGGATGGAAAGATCCAGGTGATACAGCTTATGCTATAACACCATATTATAAGGAATTAAAGACTTATAGATCATATTATGATGTTCAATAGTTTGTTTGTAATTTAATTAGATGGAAGATAAAGGGAGTATAAAAAGTCTTGATTTATAATGTCTTTTTGCTCCCTTTTTTA
>NZ_JBALLY010000115.1:0-11313 GCF_036963045.1 Bacillus sp. JJ864
AGTTGTAATTATATATATTAATTATTATCTGTAATATTTTAAAAAAGAATAGGATTCCTTATAAAAGAGCGCTATAATAGATTTTGATATTTCTAAAAAGGAGATTAATTGAATATGAGGAAAATTATGATTGCACTACTACTACTCTTTTCTTCTATGCTTCCTATCAAAGCAGTTAACGCAGAGACAAATCATCAAGAACATTTGTTAACCGTCAATGTCGCGACAAATAAGATGGCATATTATGAAAAAGATAAACTTATCAAAGAGTTTACAGTTGCTACTGGCAAAAGCAGTACAAAAACACCATTAGGAACGTACAAGATTGTTAACAAAATTAAGAATCGTCCATACTACAAAAGACACATTCCTGGCGGTGATCCACGCAACCCATTAGGAGATCGTTGGCTCGGTCTTGATGTAAATGGAACAAAAGGAACAACATATGCCATCCATGGGACCAATAATGTAAACGCTATTGGAAAATGGACTACACTTGGTTGTATTCGCATGTATAATGATGATGTGCGCTGGTTATTTGACCGCGTTCCTGTCAATACAACTGTAATTGTTACAAACAAATAAACAACAACATATAAAGCAATTACTGTTTCATATGAATACATAGTTACATAATGCTTTTTTTTGAGGAAAAAGGTTCTTATGAAAGAACGTTTTTCTTCTTCCAGAAACTATATTAAGAACTCGTTATAATAAGATATTTGAACATTACTTCCCTTTTACTTTTAAACTCCTCTTCTCTACAATCTTTTTTCCAATATTCTTGCTTATACTTTTCATTCAAGACTTACCATACTGAGTGTATATTTCTTCCTTATAGCGCGTAACCTATCCATACAGTGAAAGGAGTTGCAACTATGGACGAAACAGAAGAACAACAATCTTATCAAGAAGAGTTTGCACCGGAAATTTCACCTAGTTATCGCCAAGATGTACATCCCCCCTCTCATTTTTCGAATATGACGTTTTTAGTAGGAATTGTCGTATTTGCAGCTGTATTATTATTGCTAATTACCTTCGTATATTTTAGATAAAAGACAGGAGGAGTAATATGGATAACAACCGAGCAAGTACAAGCAAACGAGTTGTAAAAACGCAAAAGGGTTACGCCGGAGACTCTTTGGACAAACACCGTGCTATCGAAAATGCAAATCTTGTTTTGGCTAAAAAGGAGATTGGGCAACAAAACGAGAATTTATAAAACGATATTTCTATAATAAAAACCCCCCCTTTTTCTTTTTTATGGGACGAGAGCATCTGAACGTGCATAGAAGCGGTCAGGGCCTTTTCCTGCCATATACGGGGTTTAGAGTAAAAAAAGAAGTCCCTAATTTAGGGATTTTCTTTTTATGATTAATTAACGAAAGAGGCGAAAAAAAATGATAAACTATACGCACTACATTCAAAAAACACTCCCCGATTTACCTATTCATTCCTTTCATAAAGATGAAAGCGGCTGGGATAATGTTGCGATTATCGTAAACGATGAATGGTTATTTCGATTTCCTAGAAAAATTGAATATGCAAAAAAATCCCTCGTGAAAAACAATTGTACGAAGTTCTATTTCCTATACTGCAAGCTGGGCAGATAGAAGTACCGAACTATCATATTTTATATGAAAACGAAGCGGATTCTATTCCTGTTTGTAGTTACTATAAAATGATTCGCGGCGAACCATTCAAATCATCTTACTTACATAATCTCTCAATCAATGAAAAAGCGCACATTGCTGCGCAACTAGCATCATTTCTTGCTGCTTTGCATACAGTCCCTACTACACTTGCAAAAGAATGGGGCTTTCAAGTTGAACAAACTATTAAACATTGGAAGGAATTATATATAAAACTAAAAGGTTATCCGTTTACCACATTTACAATAGAAGAAACTAATCGATTGAATACACTATTTCAAACATTTTTAGAACAACTATATACAAGTACTTCCTTACAAACCGTTATTCATGCCGACTTCACACATAACCATATTCTATTTCATCATCATACAAAAAAAATTGCCGGTATCATTGATGTAGGAGACGCACAAATTGGTGATCCTGCATTTGATTTTGCTGGATTATATGCCGATTATGGACATGACTTTACATTAGAAGTTTACAACAACTATATTGCCTTAACGAAGAGCAAGGATAGAACCTTTTTCGAGCGGATTATCTCCTTTTATCAATACAGTCCTTTACTTCATGATCTCGTATATGGTTTCGAAACAAATAACGAAAAAATAATTGAAACAAATAAACAACGATTATTACATATTTTAAACAAATAAAAAGGTGCTTCTTTGCACCTTTTTTCCTGCTCATGCTCCTCATCTTGCGCTCACCATTAAGAAAGGTGATGTACAAACTCTGTACCAAAACAAATACATGCATCAACATCTTCATCTTCTGGTGTTAATTCCACTTTTAATCCTTCGAGTACGACTTTAGCTCTGCGTTCTTGTAATTTTTCAATTAAAATGTCAACAGCTGCTCCGTATTTCGGATATGCAGAATCACATGAACCAAATACTGCTGCTACTTTCCCTGTTAAATCCACTTTATCCATTTCATCATAGAAATCTAAGAAATCATCTGGTAAATCGCCGTCTCCCCATGTGTATGCACCTAGTACAATTCCATCATACCCTTCTAGAATAGACGCTTTCGGTGACGACATAATATCGATTACTTCAATTTCTTTTCCTGACTCACGAATCGCCCCGGCAATATGATCTGCCATCTCCTCTGTATTTCCACTCATACTTGCAAAAATCATTACTAACTTACTCATTAGACTCTCTCCCTTTATTATGTATCTCATTCTATTTATTTTTAGCACTATTTCACAATTATCGAATGATAATGATAACCATTATCATATATAACAATACTAGATTAATTGATAACGATTATCAAAGTCAATAACCATTTTTGAAAAATTGATGAAAAGATACAAGCTTGTCCGGAAGACATACATATACTATAAATGAGCATAGTTCTTTCTTAACCCTCTCTAACGGAAAGAAATAGAAGCAACTGCGAATATCGCAGTTGCCTTTTTTTATTCTGGAATATACAGTAAAAAACATTAGTGGAAGGCAAATCGCGAGATAAAGTGAAACTTCCATTTATCCCGCATTAACGGGCAGTAATACTCCCACCTCAAAATTCGGCAAAAGCAAAGAAGTTAGGTGGGAGATAAACTGCCCGTAAAAGCCCGATTGGTTCAACTAATAATCAGTGGGGGATGAAGAACCCCCCACTGATTAAAGTTTCACTTTATTCTTTCAATAGTTCCATTGCTGTTTGCAAAAATAATTGTGCACCGCGAATTAACGCTGTTTCGTCTACATCAAATTTAGGATGATGATGTGGGTAGCATGTTTCTTTATTTTCATTCCCTGTTCCTAGCTTTATAAAACAACCTGGAGCCTTTTGTAAATATGCAGAAAAATCCTCTCCTCCCATAGAAGGTGGCAGTGAGGTAATACTTTCTTTTCCAAACAATGTGATTGCACTATTTTCTACTATTTTTGTCACATACGAATCATTTATGACTGGATTATATCCATACCGATACGTATATGCGTACGCTGCATCATGCGCTGCTGTAATTCCTTTTACAATTTGTTCAATAATCCCTTCAGATTCTTGTCTTAATCTGTTCTCAAAGCAACGCACCGTTCCTATAATCGTTGCTGTCTCAGGAATAATATTATCAGCTGTTCCAGCATGAAATTGCGTAACCGAGACCACCCGTTGTTCAAATGCATCAGTCCGCCTTGAAACAAGATGCTGTAAATTTGTAATAATTTGTGCACCAATTACAATTGGATCCACCGTTTGCTTCGGATGAGCAGCATGTCCTCCTTTTCCTTTAATATCAATAGTAAATACATCAGGTGCTGCCATCATCGACCCATAAGTAATTCCTATTTGCCCACTATCTAGTCCTGACATGACATGTAAACCGATCACATAATCTACACCATCCATAACGCCTGCCTTGACCATCTCTTGCCCTCCACCAGGGTATTGTTCTTCAGCGTGTTGAAACAAAAGACGAATTTCCCCTCCCCAGTCATTATCATATTTTGCTAAAGCTTCTGCTACACCTAATAAAATTGCCGTATGTGCATCATGACCACAAGCATGCATAACTCCTGGTACAATTGATGCATATGGCTTCATTGTCTGCTCTTGAATTGGAAGTGCATCTATATCTGCACGGATTGCAATGGTCTCACCTGGACCTTTTCCTTTTCGCTTTGCCATTACACTGCATGCTGTTGGTCTTGTTAGATCAAAATAAGATAACGAATCCAATGTGTCATATACAAACTGTGATGTATGTTTTTCCTGAAATGACAATTCAGGGTGCTGATGCAAATAGCGTCGCCACATTCGAATATTGTCCTCTGAAAGGTAACATAACCAATCTACTTGAGATGTTTTCATCCGCTTCAACTCCCTATTCTATTTTTAACAATCTTATTCCATCATGAATGACCGTATTCCCTTGTTTAATGAGAGTTTATGTACTATCTTAGTTAGAAGTAGCATATTCTTGTCCTTTCCTTTGCAAAGGAATTACAATTCTATCTGGAATGTAATATAATTGTTAAGTTAGGGATTTTCTTTTTTAACATTTAGTGCTACTATCAGAAAAGAGCCTTTCCGTCTTACATTTACCTAAAATGTGGAATTTTTGTGTTTTTCAAAGTGATGTAGGATATGATACTTACATACGGATACTATTTCATAGAGGGGGACAGACATGAAAATATTAAAAGAAATATGGTCTCAACCACTCACGCAATGGGTTGCAAAAACTTGTTACTACCTTGCGATTTTACTTGCTTTACTATGGTTGTATGGATTCCAAGATACAAATACAAGTACATTTATTTACAATGAATTTTAGGGTGGGAGCGTTATGAAGTTATTAGAACAGATTGAAAAATGGGCGCTTGAAACGCCTGACCAAACTGCTTTCGTTTGGCGAGATGCGAAAATTACGTACAAACAATTAAAAGAAGACTCTGATGCATTAGCACATTGGATTTCTTCTCAATATGAAGATGACCGTTCACCAATTATGGTATACGGACATATGCAACCCGAAATGATTGTCTGTTTCCTAGGGTGTGTCAAAGCTGGTCATGCGTATATTCCAGTAGACGTCTCAATTCCAGCTGATCGTGTGCTACGCATTGCAGAAAGTTCTGGTGCAAAGCTACTTTTATCTCCGACTGATGTTACAGTGGCTGATTTACCAGTTGATATTATTGATGGAATCAAATTAGAAGATATTCTTCTTACTCATAAAGGAAATGTCCCAAATCCTGAACATGCAGTAAATGACGAAGACAACTTCTACATCATTTACACGTCAGGTAGTACGGGAAATCCAAAAGGTGTACAAATTACGTACAACTGCCTTGTAAGCTTTACAAAATGGACGGTTGAAGACTTCAACTTACAAACAGGACAAGTTTTCTTGAACCAAGCACCTTTCTCATTTGACCTATCTGTTATGGACATTTATCCATCATTAGTAACTGGTGGTACACTATGGGCAATTGATAAAGATATGATTGTGCGTCCAAAAGATTTATTTGCTTCTTTAGTACAATCAGATACACAAGTTTGGACATCTACACCGTCCTTTGCAGAAATGTGTTTAATGGAGCCGTCTTTCTCAGAAGGTATGCTTCCAAATATGAAAACATTCTTATTCTGTGGTGAAGTATTATCTAATGATGTTGCAAGAAAACTGTTAGAGCGTTTCCCGAAAGCTACGATTATGAATACATATGGACCAACAGAAGCAACTGTTGCGGTGACTGGTATTCATGTAACAAATGAAGTAGTGGAGAAATATAAATCTCTTCCAGTCGGTTACTGTAAATCAGATTGCCGCATCATCATTATGAAAGAAGATGGTACAATCGCAGCTGATGGTGAGAAGGGTGAAATTATCATTGTTGGTCCAAGTGTAAGTGTTGGATACTTAGGAAGCCCTGAATTAACAGAAAAAGCATTCACTGTTATTGACGGCGAACGCGCTTATAAAACAGGTGACGCTGGCTATTTAGAAAATGGACTTCTTTTCTATAACGGTCGTCTTGATTTCCAAATTAAACTACACGGTTATCGGATGGAATTAGAAGAAATTGAACATCACCTTCGTTCTTGTTCATATGTGGAAGCTGCTGTTGTACTTCCAATTAAAAAAGGTGAAAAATATGACTACTTATTAGCGGTTGTTGTTCCAGGTGAACATACTTTTGAAAAAGAATTCAAATTAACATCTGCGATTAAAAAAGAACTCAATGAACGATTACCGAATTACATGATTCCACGAAAGTTCATGTATCAATCTTCTATTCCAATGACGCCAAATGGAAAAGTAGATCGTAAAAAATTATTGAGTGAGGTTACAGCATGACCCCATATGCATCATTTTATTTTTTCGCTATTGTAGGCATTTTACTTATTCCTACCATTATTGCTGGGTTACGAGGGAAAATGCTGCGTAAATATAATGCGGTTGTAACACTTATTATGCTGGCTGTTATCTTTTCAGATAAACCAATACAAGCTGTTGCACTAGCAATATTTGCAATTTGGCAATTTATTTTGATTAAAGGCTATTTAGCGTTAAGGCAGCGTGATAACAAAACGAGTATTTTTTGCACCGCTGTTATTTTATCGATTTTACCGCTTATCTTAGTGAAAATCATACCTGCGATACCAGCTTTAAAATCAATCGTATTTTATGATATACCAGCTATCAAATTAGTTGTATTTCTTGGTATATCCTACGTAACATTTAGAGCTGTACAAATGATATTTGAAATTCGTGATGGTCTGATTAAAGAAATATCACTATTTAAGTTTTGGGAGTTTCTTTTATTCTTCCCAGCGATTTCAACAGGTCCGATTGATCGTTATCGTCGATTCCAAAAAGATGTAGAGAAACCACCATCGGCGGATGAGTATAAAGCAATGCTTTATACGGGAATCAATCGTATTTTCCAAGGTTTTCTTTACAAATTTATTATCGCTTATTTAATTAACAAACACCTTTTAGATACACCACTAACGAAACAAACTACATTTGCATCAGTTATGACTGATATGTATGCATATAGTTTCTACTTATTCTTCGACTTTGCAGGATATAGTGCGTTTGTAATTGGTGTAAGTTACTTAATGGGAATTAAAACACCTGAAAACTTTAATAAACCGTTTATAAGTCGTAACATTAAAGACTTTTGGAACCGTTGGCACATGAGTTTATCATTTTGGTTCCGCGACTTTATCTATATGCGCTTTGTCTTTTTTGCGACAAAGAAAAAACTAATTAAAAACCGCTATACAATTTCTTATATCGGTGCTTTTTTAAACTTTTTCATTATGGGAATTTGGCACGGACTAACGTGGTATTATATTGTCTATGGCCTATATCATGCAATTTTGTTTATTTCATTTGATATTTTTGAACGAAAAAACAAAAAGCATAAGTTTTGGCCTAACAATAAGTTCACACACGTCTTGGCGATTATAATTACATTCCATTTTGTTTGTTTTGGTCTTCTGATCTTCTCAGGTCACCTAAACAGATTCTTTAGTTAAGCACTTCTTAGTATAAAGACTAAGAAAACACAAATTATGATTATAAAGGAGAATAAACAATGGCTGAATTTAAAGATCAAGTATTAGATATTTTAGAGGAAGTATGTGAAAATGACATCGTAAAAGAAAATACAGATGTACAATTATTTGAAGAAGGGATCCTTGATTCTTTCGGTACAGTATCCTTATTAGTAGAATTTCAAGAACGCTTAGGCATTGAAGTGCCTATTTCTGACTTTGATCGCGACGAGTGGGCAACACCAAACATGATTATTAAGAAACTGGAAGATATGCAATGAAAAAACCAACGTTTGGCCCGATGCTTCTAGCATTTGCTCTTTTTTGCGTGGTGTTATTTATTCCACCACGCTTCTTTTTACCACTTATTGGGGAGCAAAAGGTCGACGATGCCGCAACATCTTTAAAGAAAGAAATGTTTCAAGGCATTGCACTTCAACAAAAGATGCTAGAAGATCCAAAATACCTTCCGATGTATGGTTCATCGGAATTTTCTCGATTGGATGTGTACCATCCATCGAACTACTTTAAAGTAAAAGAACAAGAATTTACACCGTTTCTTATCGGTCGCGGTGGAACACAAAGCCTTACTCATGTATTAAATCTAGCTTCCTCAATGGATCAGTTAGAAAATCGCAAAATTGTCATTGTCCTATCACCACAATGGTTTGTAAAAGAAGGTTTAGATGAAGTGCATTTTGCACCAAACTTTTCCTCTCAACAAGCGTACCATCTTATCTTTAACAATGACTTAAAGCCTGAGATGAAAAAGCAAATTGCTGAGCGCTTATTAAACTTTGAAATTGTTCGTAAAGACACACTCCTAAAAACTTCTTTAGAAGGAATTGTGTATGACGATACAAAACATAATGTGAAGGCGGCGGCGGCTAAACCATTTGCATACGTATATCGTAATATTTTAGACCGCAAAGACTTAGTTGCATCAATATTTGATATTAAACCGCGAAAAACACATGTAGATCCTGAATTAAAATCGCTTGCTTGGGAAGAAATTCGTAAGCGAGCAGAAAAAACTGGTGAAATGGAATCTAAAACAAATCCCTTTGGCATTGAAGATCCATACTATAACAAAGGGATTAAGAAAAAATTAGAACGTCTAAAAGGCTACCGATCAAATGAATCATTCAATGAATCGCCAGAATATGACGATTTACAATTAGTCTTAGACATTTTAAAACAATCGCATGCAAAACCATTGTTTATTTCTGTTCCCGTTAACGGTCCATGGTACGATTATGCTGGATTCCCAAAAGAGCGTCGTGATGTATACTATAAAAAAATTAATGAACAAATTGCCAAAGCTGGATTCCCAGTTGCAGACTTTTCAAGCCATGAATATGATAAGTATTTCTTAAAAGATACGATGCATTTAGGTTGGAAAGGCTGGGTATATGTCGACGAGGCACTCCAACAGTTTTATAAAAGTAACTAGGAAGAACGCTTGAATGTTTCAAGCGTTCTTTTTTTACTTATAAACCGTACTTTGTAATCTAGTTAGTATTTCCTTTGCCTCTTTCATCACTCGCATGATAGTTTGCTGCGCCCCTTCTATTTGTGCTAAAGACGAAGCCTGCCCTGCCCAAAGTGACATATACTCACGATTATTTTGTTTCACCGCTGCTTTGCGAATTTCTGTTGTTAATGCATTTTGAATTGGATATGCAGGAAATTTCTCTTCTTTATTTTTTAATTGTTCGATAAAACTATTTTGAATTCCTCTTGCATATTTACCTGAAAATGCACGTGTCATTGTCGTACTTTGGTCTGCACTCTTTATAATTGCCTCTTTGTGTGCCTTATGAGCTGCACTTTCATAACAAGTTAAAAATGCTGTGCCCATTTGTACTCCTTCGGCACCGAGTGCATAAGCTGCCACTACTCCCCGTCCATCCATGATTCCACCTGCTGCAACAATTGGAATATGAGGAATAGCGTCAACAAGTTGTGGAATCAATGCAGTTGTTCCAATCATAGAATCTTGTTCTTTTCCCAGAAATGTTCCGCGATGTCCTCCTGCCTCACTTCCTTGTCCTACAATAATATCTACGCCTAAATGGGCCAATACTTTCCCTTCTGCCACATTTGTTGCCGTACCAATTATTTTTATCCCATGCCTTTTTAACAGCTCTATTTCTTCCTGTTTTGGTGTATCAAAAGTAAAACTAAAAACAGGCACGTTCTCCTCGATAAGAACTTTCAGCTGTTCTGTATAGCTCTCCGGTAACTGTACCGTCTGCTTTACTATCTCCAATTGTAATTGTTCACGAATAGGTTGTAATAAATGCCCGGCTTCTTCTACTTGCTTTTCATTCATTTGCATGTCTTTTGTAATGAACAAGTTCACTGCAAACGGTTTATCTGTTAACTGACGAATAGCACGTACTGCAAGGCGAATTTCTTCAGAACTCATATATCCTGCACCTAATGTTCCTAATCCTCCGCTATTAGACACAGCAGCTACTAACTCTGGTGTTACAACTGTTCCTGCCATGCCGGCTTGAATAATTGGATATGTAATTTGCAGCTTCTCACATACTCGGCTATAAAACATTTTTTTCTCCCCTTTCTCTTATACTTTCTTGCCCACCAAAACCATTTCCTTCTTTCCTCAATTATTGAAGACCTATTACATGAATATAGTGTAAGAAAGGAGGGAATTTGATGCAGTACCCAGAACCGTTACAATACGGAGATACCGTTATGATCATCGCTCCAGCAGGTCCCCCATCTATCGAGAACATTCTTCAAGCAAAACAAAAATTCGAAGAGATGGGCTTATTCGTTATCATTGGAAAGAGTGTACAAGAAAAACGAGGCTATTTAGCTGGAGATGATACCGTTCGTCTTCATGACTTACACGAGGCCTTTACAAATCCATATGTGAAAGGAATTTTTTGCGCTAGAGGAGGATATGGAGCTGGTCGCCTTCTACCTTCTATTAACTATGAACTCATTCGAGATAACCCAAAAATTTTCTGGGGTTATAGTGATATTACAGCTTTACACATCGCTTTTGGGCAATTGGCAAGGCTCGTTACTTTTCATGGTCCTATGATGGAGGAAGTTGGAAAAGGACTCGATACTCTCTCTTTTTCCTCTTTCAAACAACTTTTTCGTCCGCACTCTATTATTCTAGAAGGAGCAGCATTTCTTCACTCTTTCAATTGTTGTATCACCGCTCCCCTTGTCGGAGGAAACTTAGCTGTCATTACAAGTACTCTTGGTACACCGTACGAAATTGATACAAAAGATAAATTATTATTATTAGAAGAAATCGGCGAAGAGCCTTATCGCGTTGATCGTATGTTAAATCAATTACGCTTAGGAAAGAAATTTGAGCAGTGTGCAGGCGTTATTTTTACAAGTTGTCACAAGTGTACATCTTCAAAACCAGCTTTATCTATTTCTGAAATTTTATTTGATTACATTATCTCTTATCATATTCCCCTTTTGTATAACTTACCAGTTGGTCATATGCAACCAAATATAGGAATTCCTCTTGGTGTCCCTGCTACAATAAATGGGAAACAAAAAACGCTTTCTATCTCTTCTGGTATAAAGTGAAGCTTCCGTCAGTGGGGGTTTTCTCTTCATCCCCACTGACGGTTAGTTG
>NZ_JBALLY010000115.1:11501-11668 GCF_036963045.1 Bacillus sp. JJ864
TAATGCGGGATAAAGTGAACTTTTCATCAAGGAGAGTTTCTTCATTTTCTCTGACTCTTATACTACTTTTATAGGAAAATAAAAAGGAGAAGCTTGTCTTGCTTCTCCTTTTTCCATTCACTAATTCTTATTGTTGTTATTCTTATTATTCCACATGTTCCAACCAT
>NZ_JBALLY010000116.1:0-26069 GCF_036963045.1 Bacillus sp. JJ864
AGTAGGATATATATATATATCACGTAAGTTACTTGTGTATCTAGCATTCTTACTTTATCATTTTATATAAGAGGAATTTTGTGAAGGAAAGGAATTGGAGCATGGATAAGAAAAAGATTTATAGTATACTGGCACTTCTTTTATTTATTGTAGGTGGCGTTTTAATTGCAAAACCATTTTATGATGGTTACAAAGCTGGAAAGACGCAAGATCAAAACGTACAAGCTATTAAGAAAATAAAGTATGAAAAACAAGAAACGAAATTTGTTGATGCTTCTAAAATAAATCAACCGGATTTAGCAGATGTAGCAAATGCTTCAATAGATAAAAAACAAGTTATTGGGCGTATGTCGATTCCGAGTATTGGATTAGAACTACCGATTTTAAATGGCTCAACAGAGAAAAATTTATTATCAGGTGCAGCAACAGTAAAAGAGAAACAAGAGATGGGAAAAGGGAACTATGCGCTAGCAGGCCATAACATGTCGAAAAAAGGTGTGTTATTTAGCGACATTTCGAAATTAAACAAGAATGATAAAGTATATTTATATGATAGTGAAAATGAATATGAGTATGCGGTAGAACAAGTAACACAAGTTACACCGGATAAATGGGAAGTCGTTGAAGATCATGGAAAAAATGAAGTAACCCTTATTACATGTACGTCTGTACTTGATAATTCCAAGCGATATGTAGTATCTGGGAATTTGGTGCAAACGAAAAAAATTAAATAATTAAAAAGAAAATCCACCTTCGTTGAGGGTGGATTTTCGTTCTTTTATAAGTGTTTTGTACCAAGTGACTACAAAGAGAGTATAAAGAGTTGTATAAGCAAGCGATAGAAAAAGGAGAAAATGAGTAAAAAAAGATGAGGGACAACCCCTCATCTTTTTTAGTCCATCCACTTTACTAATTTTTTTGAAATTAATAGTAAGATACATCCTAAGAAAATAGCGACAGCTCCAATAACAGCAAATACTTCTGAATATCCTAATGAAGTTGTAAAGTTTGCTAACTGTCCACCTAAAATATTAGCGACACCTGTACTTGCTAACCAAACGCCCATTAATAAAGATGCGAGTTTGACAGGAGCAAGTGCACTTACCATGGATAGTCCGACTGGAGATAAGAATAATTCACCTAATGTATGGAACAGGTAAGTAAAGACAATAAAGAGCAGGTTTGCTTTTTCTGTAATTTGTTGTTCGTTACTTCCCGTTTTTAATGCAGCAACAACAAGAACCATATAACCAATTCCAAGTAAGATCATACCAAGACCCATTTTTGTTGGAATTTTTAAATCACCGCGTTTTGTAGTAGCAAGTTTTGTCCAAAGTGCAGAAACAGCTGGTGCTAATAAAATAATAAATAGCGGGTTTACAGACTGAAACCAAGATGTTGGAATTTCCCAACCGAATATAGAGCGATCTACAAAGCTATTTGTATATAAAGTTAAAGAACTACCAGCTTGTTCAAATCCAGCCCAGAAGAAAACAACAAAACACGTTAAAACGACAATAACTGCTGTATGCTGTTTTTCTTTTTTCGTTAATGGTGTATTGCCAGCTGTTTTGTTGCCTGTACCTGTTTGTAAAGCCGCTGTTGGCTTTTTACCGATATCACCAAGAAAACGATTTGATAATGTTGTAAATAAAATTTGTCCGACAATCATCCCGATAGACGCAGCTAAAAATCCATATCGGAAACCATAATGCATAGCGCCATCTACTGTTGTTTTAAACAAATCTTCTGATAAATATCCACAAACGAGTGGAGCAAGGAATGAACCGACGTTAATTCCCATATAAAAAATCGTAAAGGCACCATCACGGCGTGGATCGTTTTCTTTATATAATTCTCCGACAAGGGTAGAAATATTTGGTTTGAAGAAACCGTTCCCGATAATAATGAGCGCTAATCCGAGGTATAGTCCTAATTGGCTTTGCAGTGCAAATAACGTAAGGTTACCAATTGCAATTGTTATACCGCCAAGTGTAATCGCTAATCGTCTACCAAGATAACGATCTGTTAAAAATCCACCGATCAATGGGGTGAAATAACATGCGCCTGTATAAAAGCCGTAAATCGTAAGTGCCCAGCTCTTACTAAAACCAAGGCCACCGTTTATTAAAGCTGTTGTTAAATATAATGTTAATAATCCTCGTAATCCGTAATAGCTAAATCGTTCCCACATTTCTGTGAAAAAGAGTAAGTACAAACCTGGAGGATGTTTCTTTTTTGGCTGTTGTTTTTTATCAAACTGTAGCGCAGCTTCCATATGTAATTCCTCCTAACCAAAACATAGTTAATAGTTTTATATGTTTAATAGTTTACTTTATTAACTTTTTAAAGTCAACAAAGGTCATTTTTTTGTAAAAAATTATTCTTATATAATGAGGGGGATGAGTATGTACGATAAAAGAAATCCCCTTTCAATAGAAAGGGGACTTCTTTTATCGAATAGCAGATGTTCCAATTACAACCGTTTTATTTTCTTTTACAGTCGTATTTTGACGAAGGCGTAACGTAGCTTGCCCTGTTGTATTAGGGGAAATTTGTACATTCACGATTTTTTCAGCGACACCTTGGTTATTTGTTGTAAATGAAAATGAATTACTATAACCGTAAGAAGAAGGCCAAATGCCGTTTTCGTTTTGAACTTTTGCTACTTGTGTGCCACCACTTGTATAAATACCTAGGGAGTAATTATTGTAAGTCGTGTTTGGTAATAAATGATTTGCTTGTATTTTTATTTGAAATACACCGCTGTTTGGAAGAATACTAGGGTGAATAAAGTTATAATCACTTGTTGAGACGTTTCCATCATCATTATTATTATTATTGCTATTATTATAGCCGTAAGAACCAGGCTTAAATGTACTTGAATTAAACCATTGATATCCTTGGTTAGGAGCGCCCCATGGTTCTGGTTGCGGCTCAGTTGATGCACTTGGTTGTTCAAATGTTTTTAATGGTGTGGGTTTGTCTAATTGTAATCCGTTTACTTGATTTAAGCTTGTATATGTTTCTTTTGTAGAAAGCCATTTTACGATATTTGTTAATAAAGTAGCGTCGCTTTCTTCTTTATATCCATCGTATGTTTTTTTAGACTGTCCTGTATCTTCACGGACATATTTTGGCGTCGCATCTTCAACAGGCGAAGAGTCACCGATAAAAGCAGCTTTCCCTAAACCAACTTTTGAAACTGCAACGTAAGGGCCTTCAGCGATGCCCCCGCCGTTATATACACCACTATCGACAGCGTTATTCCACTTAGGTAAACCTTCTGGTAAGTAAACAATTCCTTTTGCTAAATTAGGGTTTACAATTGCAATTGTTGATCCGGCATGCATGGCAACAGATGAAACACCTGTAGTAATTCCAAATGATTGATCAGGTGCTACAATTTTATTTGTAGAAACATCGCCAATGGCATTATAGCGAAAACGTACACCAAAGTTGTCTGATAGCCAATCAGAACTTTCTACACCTTGCATAGCTTGTGAAGATGCTTCTTCAGAAGACATTCCTTTTACTGGAGTTTCCCATGCTCCGCGGCGATACCCGTTGAAAACTTCTGAGGAATCCCAGCGATTTTTATTACGGTCAGCATTATAATGATCGGCTATA
This sequence comes from Bacillus sp. JJ864, assembly GCF_036963045.1. Lineage (NCBI taxonomy): Bacteria > Bacillati > Bacillota > Bacilli > Caryophanales > Bacillaceae > Bacillus > Bacillus sp. JJ864. The sequence continues at coordinate 3,631 of NZ_JBALLY010000116.1, forward strand.
AAAAAGATACTGCCACCATTTTTTACATATTGCAGCATAGCGTCTTGTTCTGATTTTTTATAAGGAATGTTTGCTTCTGGAACGATAAATATGTTGTAATCTTTTAAGTCATCATATGTAATAGGTGTTGATTTACGTAGTTCTTTTACAGAGAAGCCTTTGTTTGCAATACCGTTTCCAAAATCAGAAAATCCCCCATCAATAACCCAATCAGCTGTTCCTGCTGTTTGACCGTGCGTATTATCAAATAATACTTTTTTTCCAGCGTTTTCGTTCACAATTTTTGCAGCAATTTGTGGAGCTGGATCTAAAGCGCTTTCAGCAAAAGTCGTTGAACTAAACATGGTAGCCATACTTAAAGTCATTCCTGTTGCGAGTGTGAGTTTCAGCCATTTTTGTTTCTTCATAAAAAATCCCCCTAAAGTAAGTTAAGTAAGAGTGCGATGCGCTCAACTAACTATCAAATGCCCCTACGGATAAAAGTGTCCCTGTATTACTTTAACGAAATATAATGAAAGAAAAAAGGGGGAATTTATAAATTTTTGTAAATTTAAGGTGAATTTTGTTGAGAAATATTTTTGTATACAGCAATAGAAAAGAAAAAATCCCTTCCTCATATAAGTAAGGGATTAGCATTACCCGATTTGCGAAGAAGATTTCGCTGCTTTATCTGTTGTATGAAAGCCCTTTGCATAATAAACAACTACTAAAGCGATGAGCCAAATTGGTCCAACGATTAATGCGATGCGTGTATCAGCAGAATATGCCATGATTCCTAATACTAAAACAAGGAAAGCGAGCGTAACATAGGAGCTAAGTGGGTACAATGGCAGTTTGTACGTTAATTTGCCTTGCGCCTCCTGTGATAGTCCCTTGCGGAAACGAAGCTGTGCAACTAAAATGACGCCCCAAGTCCAAATTGCTCCGAACGTGGAAATACTTGTTAGCCATGTAAATACTTTTGCCGGAACAATGTAGTTTAATGCAACGCCTATTAACAATACGAAAGCTGTTGCTAAAATTCCTTTGCTTGGAATTCCATGTTTATTTAACTGACCAAATTTTTCTGGTGCTTGTTTTTGCTGTGCTAATGTAAATAGCATACGGCCTGTACTAAAGAGACCACCATTACAAGAAGAAAGAGCAGCTGTTAAGACAACAAAGTTAATAATTCCTGCTGCTTTCGCAATGCCGATTTGTTCAAACGTTAGTACAAATGGACTTCCTTTTTCACCAATCTCATTCCATGGATAAATTGCCATCATAACGAATAAAGCACCTACATAGAAGATTAAAATGCGCCAAAAAACGTTATCAATCGCTTTAGATAATGTTTTTTTCGGGTTTTCCGCTTCTCCAGCTGTTACACCAATTAACTCTACTCCTAAGTAAGCAAATAGTACCATCTGTAATGATAAAAGAAGGCCAGAAAATCCATTTGGGAACCAACCGCCGTGTGACCAAAGATTTGAAATTCCAGTCGCTACGCCGCCGTTTCCAAAACCGAATAAAATAATACCGGTGCCAATTACGATCATACAGATAATTGTGACAATTTTAATTAAAGCAAACCAAAACTCAAGTTCTCCATACACTTTAACAGATAAAAAGTTTAATGCGGTCATTAATACAAGAGCAATTAACGCCCAAACCCAACGTTGAGTTCCTGGGAACCAATATTCCATATAAATTCCTGCCGCTGTAATTTCGGCCATACAAGTTACAACCCATAAGAACCAATAGTTCCAGCCCGTTATATAACCTGCTAGCGGACCTAAATAGTCATGTGCATATTTACTGAATGAACCTGCAACAGGTTGTTCAATTGCCATTTCTCCAAGCGCTCGCATAATGAAAAAAATCGCAAGGCCTGCAATAATATAACCGAATAAAATAGACGGTCCTGCTAGTTTAATAGCGGAAGCTGATCCTAAAAATAGTCCAACCCCAATAGCAGACCCAAGCGACATAAGGGTAATATGTCGTTGCTTTAATCCACGGTTTAAATTTTCTGTTTTGTTTGTGTGCTGCATAATAAACCTCCTTAACTAATAAGAAAAATATTGTATCCGCTTACAAATTTATTTAACTATTTAAAATTATAAAACATTTCTAACTGTTATGCTACAAAAAAAGACAATGTTTTCTGTACTATATCTATAGAACGTTAAACTTAATTTTAAAATTGGAACTATTAGCAATCGTATTGACGCCCCTTTTTAGCAATTGATAAGATTAAGTATTATATTTTTTCGTATAATAAAAGATTTATTCTATTACATAGGAAGGGTAGCTAGTATGTTTCAATTAAAAAAATACAACACTTCTGTAAAGCAGGAGGTTTTGGCGGGGATAACGACGTTTTTTACTTTTGCGTATATTCTTGTTATTAATCCGAAAATTTTATCTGATGCAGGAGTACCGTTCGATCAAGCCTTTACGGCAACAATTATTGCAACAATTATCGGAACATTGTGTATGGCATTTTTAGCAAATTATCCAATTGTTATTGCACCGGCAATGGGAATGAATGCTTATTTTGCTTATTCTGTTGTTCAAAAGGCTGAGGGAATTACATATGTGATTGCATTTTCAGCTGTATTTGTAACAGGTATTATATTTCTTTTACTTTCATTTACATCATTTCGTCAAAAGTTAATTGAAGCGATTCCGGACAGTTTAAAGCATGCGATTGCAGCAGGAATTGGTTTGTTTATTGCATTTATTGGTTTGCGTTTGTCAGGTATTATAGTAGATCATCCAACAAACTTAGTTACGATTGGAAACTTCCATTCTCTATCTGTTGTGTTAACGTTAATTGGCTTAGTGTTGGCTGCAGTATTGATGGTATTGAACGTAAGAGGTGCACTGTTTATTAGTATGGTTGTGACAGGAATTATTTCCTTTTTCACAGGACAATTAAAGTTTGAACATAAACTTGTAGAAGTTCCGCATTTACCTGAGGGAATCATTACATATAATCCAATTCAAGCTGCGGGAGATGTAATTGAATACGGATTATACGGCGTTGTCTTTTCATTTTTGCTTGTATTGTTATTTGATACAACAGGAGCGTTGCTAGGCTTAATTAAGCAGGCAGGTTTAAATACAGATAATGAAGAACGACGTTTTGGAAAAGCTTTTATTGCTGATGCAATTGGCGGAACGGTAGGGGCAATGTTTGGAACAAGTCCAACAGCAGCTACAATTGAGTCTTCTGCTGGTATTGCAGCAGGAGGTAGGACAGGATTAACAAGTATTGTTGTGATTGTTTTGACAATCATTACAGCGTTCTTTAGCCCTGTCATTGCATCTTTATCTAGTGTAGCGGCAATTACAGCGCCTTCTCTTATTATTGTCGGTGGTTTAATGGCGCAAAACGTTCGAGAGATAAATTGGAATGACTTTGAAACTGCGTTCCCAGCATTTTTTATTTTCATTGGTATTCCACTCACATCAAGTATCGCTAATGGTATAGCGCTTGGTTTCTTAATTTATCCGATTTTAAAAATTATAAAAGGAAAAGGAAGGGAAGTACATCCGCTTCTTTATGTCTTTGCAATATTATTTGGGTGTCATCTATTTTTATAATAAGTTTTAGAAAAAGAGCTTCTTGCGGGAGAAGCTCTTTTTATGTATCCATTTTCATATTTCACCACATAAGTCGCAGCTACGAAAAACACCCCATGCCCCGCACTCGCTTGCTCCTTGTGTTTTAAAACAAGGCAAGTGGAAGAAAAAGGCCCCGACCGCTACTACACACGGCCAGATGCTCTCGCCCTCCCATAAAAAAAGGGTTTTTATGTCGTTCTTTTATTGTGTCATAAACAACAAAAAGCCATCAAAACTGATAGCTTTTCATCGTTACAAAATAGCAATTGCTTGTTTCCCCATTTGTTCCCACGCTTTTTCAAATTCAGCACGTGGAATACTTTTACGCGGGCTATCGGCAAGTGGGTCATTTACATATACAGAGTTTTGATCATAACCGATAATAACGGCACTATGTTCAAAATATGTAACCATTAATTCCCCAGCATTTGTATTCCACTTTTCAAAGTTGCCCTCATCTAGCGGTTTAAAGGTTGTATTTGCAATAATCCATACTGGAGAACCAGCACTAAGTACTTTGTATAAATCCTTCACGTCTCTTCCGGATAAATCAACTGCTTTATCTGGAACGTATTTTTGTGCTAATTGAAAAATTGGCTGATGGTATACGCCATAACCTGATTCAGATTTTGTGTAAATATTCCCAACAAACCCTTCGTGTGGATTTCCTCGCACACCGTTTGCTTCAAATGGGACACCAGCAATTTCATTCGCAAGTGTCATTTTGTCCACTTTAATTCCTTTATATTGCAGTAACATTGCTAGGCTCGTCACTTCACAACCACGTTCTAATTCAGGAAGTTGTTTTATAAATGGAACATTTTCAATCATCACTTTGTCTTTCATTTCAAATGAAAAATCCACACGAAGTTCTTGGGTTTTTTGAAAAATTTTATTTTTCCCTGTTTCAATCACACCCATAACTTGCTTATTACATGCTACACCAAAAATAACACCAATACCTAAAATACATACGTATTTGACGATCCTACCCATTTCTCTAACTCCATTACATAGTTATTTTCTTACATTTTGAAAAGTGACACACTCTCCATTGTACATTTGTTTTCGTTAGTTTACTAGAATGAATATATCGGTATCATCCTAATATATGAATATATTTTTAATTTTTCCATATAAGTTGTTGTTATACAACATAACCTGTACTCGCTTGTTGCAGAACAAAGTCCTGCCCGCTTCTATGTATGGTCAGAAGCTCTCATCTCCCTTTAAAAAGAAAGGGGGGGTTTTTAATATACCGCACTAAAAATTCTAACTTTTTCAAATAAAAAGAAAAATAAATATACATTTTTAGAATATTTTGTTAAAATAAAATATATTTAACTTAGTTAAATTTCCACTAATCAAGATGAAAATAAGGGGTGAGGGGTATATGATCCAAAAGGAGAAGCAGTCAAATGAACTAAAACGTACGATGCAAAGCAGACACCTCTTCATGATTGCCCTAGGAGGCGTTATCGGAACTGGATTATTTATGGGATCTGGGCAAATTGTTCACAACGCTGGACCGGGCGGAGCTATTCTTGCCTATTTAGTCGGCGGGTTTGTTATGTATTTAACCATGCTTTGTCTTGGAGAGCTAACAGTTGCAATGCCTGAAGCAGGTTCTTTTCAAAGTTATGCTAGCAAATTTATTTCACCTGGTTTTGGATTTGTCGTTGGATGGATGTATTGGCTAAACTGGGCTGTGACTGTCGGAGTTGAATTAACGACTGTTAGTATTTTAATGAAGCGTTGGTTTCCAGATGTTGCATCTTGGATATGGTGTGTCGTATTTGCTGCCATACTCTTTATTGTAAACGCTTCATCTGCCCGTGCTTATGCTGAAACTGAGTTTTGGTTTGCGAGTGTTAAAGTAATGACGATTATTGTTTTTATTTTACTCGGCGGCGCTGTTATGCTTGGTTTATTAGACTTTAACGGTAAGCCCGCACCAATGTTCCATAACTTCACAGAAAATGGCGGATTATTTCCAAACGGACTTCCAGCTGTTCTTCTTACAATGATTACCGTTAATTTTGCGTTCCAAGGAACAGAATTAATTGGTATTGCTTCAGGTGAAAGTAAGCAACCGGAAATAACAATACCACGCGCTATAAAAAATACAATTTGGCGAACACTTTTCTTTTTCGTTCTTGCAATTACTGTAGTCGTAGGATTACTACCATGGCAAGAAGCAAATCTTGTAGAAAGCCCGTTCGTACTCGTTTTTGACACAGCTGGAATTCCTTATGCAGCAGACATTATGAACTTTGTTATTATTACAGCTGTATTATCGGTGGCAAACTCTGGGTTATACGCAAACTCTCGTATGCTTTGGGCGATGTCAAAACAAGGAATGGGAAGTCCGCGCTTCACAAAATTAACGAAAAAAGGGGTACCGATCAATGCCTTAATTTTCAGTTTAATCTTTGCCGGTCTTTCTCTTTTAACAAGTGTACTTGCCGCTGATACCGTCTTTTTAGTGTTAACATCGATTGCGGCTATGGCAGCTGTCGTTGTTTGGATGTCCATTGCTGCATCTCAATTTTTCTTTAGAAGAGAATTTATTAAGAACGGCGGGGATATACGAGATTTAAAATACCGTACGCCGCTTTATCCGCTTGTTCCTATTGCAGCGTTCTCTTTAAACTTTGTTACATTTATAAGCTTAGCGTTTATTCCAGACCAGCGCATTGCTTTATATTGCGGCATTCCATTCATGATTATTTGTTACATTTTTTATAAAGTAAAATATAAAAAAATTGTCACATTTGAACAGCAAAAAAACGTCTCATGAATTATAAACTGAATATATAGATTTTTTTTGTTATCTCATTCTATTATGAGATAACTTTTTTCTATTTATTGGATATTCTGGTATAACTTTATTTATCTTAAAATTTTAAAAATCGAGTTATGAGCTAAAAAATAGTTTACAATATTAGCAAGTTACAAATGTTTTTCAACGTAAAAACACTGCATTTGTGTCTATTTTTTAACAATATCTCAAAAACTATTGCCAACTATAAATTAATAGGTTTATATTGTTTTATTGGCATAGTTTCAATCCAAGGAGAAAGGAGATTTTCAATCGTGCAACTGAAAAAAAGAATTTGGAAGTTGGCTTCACTTCTTCCACTATCATTACTCTTGTTCCTCGGTGGATGCGAAAAAATCGCTGTATTAAATCCACAAGGACCTGTTGCAAAAACGCAGTATGATTTAATTATTTGGTCGCTCATACTGATGTCAGTAATCATTGTAGTCGTATTCGTCCTGTTTACAATTATTTTAATTCGTTACCGTGAAAAACCAGAAAATATGGACTATGAGCCACCTGATATACACGGTAATACTCTTTTAGAAGTTATTTGGACTATTTTCCCTGTTATCATCGTGATTGCATTGTCAATCCCAACAGTAAAAGCAACGTATGCAACAGAAAAGCCACCAGAGCAAACAAAAGATATTAAACCTGTTGAAATTTACGTTACATCTGCTAACTGGAAATGGTTATTCAGTTATCCTGAGGAAGGAATTGAAACCGTTAACTATTTAAATGTACCAGCAGGTGTACCAATTCAATTTAAATTAACTTCTGTTGGTCCAATGAATGCTTTCTGGGTTCCAGAACTTGGTGGAATGAAGTATACAATGGATGGCATGATTATGGATTTATTCCTACAAGCTGATAAACCAGGTTCTTACACTGGACGTAGTGCAAACTTCTCTGGTAAAGGATTTACTGACATGGAGTTTGAACTTGAAGCGAAAACAAAAGAAGAGTATGACAAATGGGTAAAAGAAGCAAAAGGTGCTCCGAAATTATCCGAAAACAAATATAAAGAAATTATCCAACCAGGTGTAGTAGGGCGTATGACATACTCTAATACACATTTAAAATATGTAGATCCAAAATCACTTGAATATTGTGATTACAACTACTACAAAAACAAAAAGTAATAACGATTATTCCAACAGATTGGAGTGAATATAGTGAAGCTTGATGAATTTTTTGTCACAGGCGATCCGATTATCTACGGTGCGGACGTATCTATTGTTCTTGTGACGTTAGGAATCATTTTTGTGCTGACAAAGTACAAAAAGTGGAGATGGCTTTGGGATGAGTGGTTAACTTCTGTTGACCATAAGAAAATTGGATTGATGTATATCATTTCAGCAATTGTAATGATGTTCCGCGGCGGTATGGATGGATTAATGATTCGTGCTCAGTTAACGTTTCCTGACACAACATATTTAAACGCTGAACACTATAATGGTATCTTTACAACACACGGTACAGTTATGATTCTCTTCATGGCAATGCCGTTTGTTATGGGACTTATGAACGTTGTTGTTCCTCTTCAAATTGGAGCACGTGACGTTGCATATCCTTTCTTAAATGCATTAAGTTTTTGGTTATTCTTCGTAGGTGCTATGTTATTTAACATCGCCTTCGTTATCGGTGGTTCTCCAGACGCTGGGTGGACATCATACTTCCCAATGGCTGGTACAGAATTTAGCCCTGGTGTAGGAAATAACTACTATGCACTTGCATTACAGATTTCAGGTCTCGGGACGCTGATGACAGGGATTAACTTCATGGTAACAATCTTAAAAATGCGTGCACCAGGCATGAAATTAATGCAAATGCCAATGTTTACATGGTCTATTTTAATTACATGTGTAATCATTATCTTTGCTTTCCCAGTATTAACAGTTGCTCTTGCATTAATGTCATTTGACCGTCTATTTGACGCTCACTTCTTTACGATGGCGAGCGGCGGTATGCCAATGCTTTGGGCGAACTTGTTCTGGGTATGGGGTCATCCTGAAGTGTATATCGTTATTTTACCGGCATTCGGTATTTTCTCTGAAATCGTAAGTACGTTCTCACGTAAACGATTATTTGGATATACAGCAATGGTTTACTCAATGGTTGCAATCGCAACTCTAAGTGGTCTTGTATGGCTGCATCACTTCTTTACAATGGGTGCAGGACCAGCAGTTAACTCATTCTTCTCGATTTCGACAATGGCGATTTCGATTCCAACGGGTGTTAAGATCTTTAACTGGCTGTTTACGCTTTATAAAGGTCGTATCCGTTTTACAGTTCCAATGCTTTGGTCATTGGCGTTTATTCCAAACTTCGTAATTGGTGGGGTTACGGGGGTTATGCTTGCGATGGCAGCAGCTGATTATCAATACCATAACAGCTACTTCCTAATCGCTCACTTCCACTACGTATTAATCGCAGGTACAGTATTCGCGATGCTTGCTGGATTTACATTCTGGTATCCAAAAATGACTGGTCATATGCTAAACGAACGCCTTGGTAAATGGACATTCTGGATCTTTATGAGCGGATTTAACATCTGTTTCTTCCCAATGTACTTCCTAGGTTTAGATGGTATGACTCGTCGTATGTACACTTACTCTGCAAACCTTGGATGGGGCGGATTAAACATAATCGCATCTATCGGTGCAGTAATGATGGCAGTTGGTTTCGCCTTATTATGCTACAACGTAGTTTATAGCATTCGTCATGGTGAGCGCGATTTAACTGGGGATCCTTGGGATGCTCGTACACTTGAGTGGGCGACACAATCTCCAGTACAACATTACAACTTCGCAAAATTACCAGAAATTAAGCATAGCGATGTATTCTGGGAAATGAAGAAAAACGGTGAGTCTATTATACCAAGACCTGAAGAATTAAAACCAATTCATATGCCAAGCAATTCAGGTGTTCCAATTATTATGTCTTGTTTTATTGGGCTTGCAGGTTTCGCATTAGTATTTAGTTGGTTCTGGTTAGCAATTGTCGGTGGTATTGGTATGTTAGGTTGTATGATCTGGCGTTCGTTTGATTACGACGACGGATACTACGTTAGCGTAGATGAAATTAAAAAGACAGAACATGTTGCATGAGAGGTGAAACGAAATGGCGGCTTTAGATAAAAGCTTACCTCTAGAATATCAATCTGAACAAAGCAGATTGAATATTTTAGGGTTTTGGATTTTCCTTGGGGCTGAAATCGTGCTATTTGCAACACTTTTCGCCTCTTACCTAGTATTAGCTGGTCGTACGGCAGACGGGCCAACACCAGCACAAATTTTCGAAGTAAAGCCTGTTATGATTGAAACACTACTACTTTTAACAAGTAGTTTCACATGCGGGATCGCAATTCATGAAATGCGTAAAGAAAACAAAAATGGTATGCTCCTATGGTTTATCATTACGTTACTATTAGGTGCTGGCTTCCTTTACATGGAGGTTGAAGAATTTATCATGTATGTGGGCCAAGGTGCTACACTACAAACAAGCGGATTCTTATCTGGATTCTTCGTTCTTCTTGGAACGCACGGTGCCCACGTAACAGGTGGTATCATTTGGGCAACTTGTGTTATTATCCAAATTTTAAAACGAGGACTGACACCAGTTACAGCTCGTAAAGTATTCATTATCAGCTTATACTGGCATTTCCTTGATGTTGTTTGGATCTTCATTTACACACTAGTTTACTTGAACGGGATGGTGGCGTAATAATGGGACGAAACAATACAAATGCTCATAGCGGATTTCCGTGGTCACACGTTTTCGGATTTATTTTATCGCTTGCATTAACGTTCCTTGCTTTATATGTAACGTTAGAGACAAGCTTGCCACTTTCAACAATCTTAACAAGTATTCTTGTAATGGCAGTGGCACAAGCAGCATTGCAATTAGTTATGTTTATGCACATGACAGAAGGAGAGGGAGTAATACAAACACTTACAATCGTATTTCACTTTTTCATTGCGGCAGTAACGGTTGTTGGTACAGTTTGGATTTTCTTCTCTATGTAATAGGCTTTCAAAAACCTGTTGGGACATTGTCTCAGCGGGTTTTTTTGTAATTATTTCTTAAGGTTCACTTCTGTGTATGGTAAAATATTACTATTATATAACTAAGGAAGTGGCAATACATGTCAATCTCAACTTTAGCCCTTTTATTACTTGGGGAAGTACTTGTTGCAATTATACTAATTGGCTTAAGCATTGAAATTTGGAGTTATGGGTGGAAAAAAACAAAGGCAGTAAAATATTCTTGTATCTTATTTTCTCTAATTATGGGAACGTGTAGTGTATTAGGACTTTGTGTCGCACCAGCTTATTTCTTTTTACAACTTATAGATAAGAACCTTTGAGTATATTGCTATTGATCATGAGCTAGAGGTTATATACAAGTTAAAAAAACTGTAACTACTCAGTACTTTATGAAAAACCGACAGAAAAGCATTTTTTTAAATGGACGAGAGGGACTGGCAATGCATAGGAGCGGTCAGGGCCTTTTCCTGCCACATGCAATGTTTAAAACAAAAGGAGAAAGCAAGTAGCGGGCATGTTGTACTCCGCATGACAGAGCTAGACAAAGATGTCCAAATATCAAAATGGATATATAATAACCTTAATTATCAGAATAATTTTATTTTAAATGATATACAAGTTATAATAACAGTTAATTTCATGAAGAAAGGGTGATTGTATATGGATCTGATCCAAGAAGCATCTATTTCAAAGGAACAGCTTATTCAGTGGAGAAGACATTTTCATATGTACCCAGAGCTTTCTTATTCTGAAGAAACAACATCTCAAATGGTTTATGATATACTGCAAACATTTCCTCATCTAGAAGTTTCGCGTCCAACGCAATATAGTGTAATGGCGCGATTGATTGGTAAGCGACCGGGACGAACAATTGCGCTTCGTGCTGATATGGATGCACTGCCTATTGAAGAGGAAAACCAGTTTGATTTTGTTTCCCGTTATAAAGGAGTTATGCATGCGTGCGGACATGATGGGCATATGGCGATGTTACTGGGAACAGCATACACACTTTCAAAAAAATATGATCAAATTGAAGGGGAAGTTCGTTTTTTATTTCAACATGCTGAGGAAAATTTTCCGGGCGGTGCACAGGAAATGGTGGACGCTGGTGTGATGGAAGGTGTTGATTGCATTATTGGTGCACATCTTTGGTCACCGCTGGAAGTTGGGAAAATTGGCGTGATATATGGTCCGGCGATGGCTGCTCCAGATGCATTTTCGATTACGATTATTGGGAAAGGTGGACATGCTGGTATTCCGCATGAAACAATTGATAGTATTGCGATTGGTACACAAGTTGTTTCTCAATTACAACAAATTGTCTCCAGGCTCACGAATCCGTTAGATTCATTGGTGTTATCGGTAACGCAGTTTCATGCAGGGACAGCTCATAATGTAATTCCTGATAGTGCGACAATTGGCGGGACAGTGAGAAGCTTACGAAATGAGCTTCGAAAGCAAACAGCAGAACGCATTGAGAAAATCGTAAAAAATATTACAGAGGCATACGATGCATCTTATACATTTACATACGAATATGGATATCGCCCGGTTGTAAATGAAGAAGCTGTAACAAGTCATGTAGAAAGTACGGCATTGCAGCTTTTAGGAAAAGAATGTGTTGTTCGTTTACAGCCAACAATGGCTGGAGAAGATTTTTCAGCGTTTTTACAAAAAGCTTCAGGTACATTTTTCTTTATAGGGGCTGGAAATGAAGAGAAAGGGATTATATATCCTCATCATCATCCACGTTTTACAATTGATGAAGATGCCTTGCCGATTGGCGTAAGCGTATTTGTTTCGTCGGTTTTGAATTTCATGAGGAATGGAAAATAAGATTGTGTTTTATTTGAGTTATCCAGTTACCAAGGGATAACTCTTTTTGTATATATTTTCTTTAAGTAGAGAAATCTAACTATATAAATTCGTTTTACATTTTCGAGATCTAAGCCGCTGCTATGCAAAATACAACAGACCGCTACTGGCTTTCTCTGCACGGCCAAATGCTCTCATTTCCCTCTAAAAAGAAATGGGTTTTTATGTCGCTTTTTTAACTTATATAACATTTTGAAACAGAAAGTTAGGTGATATATATGATTGAATTAGATACTAACTTATCGAAAATAACAAATGAAATTCGAAATAAGTTAGATTCACCTAACGACTTAATTGTGCGTGAATTCTCTCTTTCGGGGACAAATAATCGGTGTGCAGTCATCTTTTTAGTCGGACTCAGTAATAAAGACATGATTCATCGCTTTATTATTCGGCCATTGCAGTATGAAGAAATTCCTAAACAAGCACCAATTATGCAAACAGTAATGGATCAATTTTTGTCAGTTGGAGAAGTGAGTATTGCAAAGACATTTCCAGATGTTATGAATGCGCTATTAGCAGGAGAAGCAATTGTGTTACTCGATGGTATTTCTTCCGCAATAATTGTAAATTTCCGTGAATGGGAAAATCGAAGTCTCGATTCACCAGTTACTGAGACAATCATTCGCGGCCCTAATTTAGGATTTATTGAGGATGTAAATGTAAATAAAATGTTAATTCGGCGTCACATCCGCGACCCACAACTGCGTTTCCGCTCTTATGTTATGGGGAAGCGCTCACAGAAAGAAGTAACCTTAGTTTACATTGAAGATATTATTAATCCTTATATTGTAGAGGAGTTACATAAGAGAATTCAATCTATTGAAACTGATATTATTTTTGAAACAGGAACGATTGAACAATTGATACAAGATAATAATTTATCCCCGTTTCCTCAATTTTTAAATACAGAAAGACCAGATAATGTCGTGGCATCACTTGCAAAAGGAAAAGCAGCTATTTTAGTAGACGGTTCTCCATTTGCATTAATTGCTCCGATGGTAATGATTGATATGTTTCAATCACCGGAGGATCATTATGAACGTTGGATGATCGGAACGTTGTTAAGAGGACTTCGAATATTAGCGGGCATGATTGCGATTTTATTGCCGGCTATGTATGTAGCTCTTGTCTCTTATCATCAAGGGCTTATTCCTTCTACTCTTGCCTATTCAATTGCTGGAGCAAGAGAAGGTGTCCCATTCCCAGCGTATATCGAGACACTCATCATGGCGTTCACAATGGAACTGATTCGCGAAGCTGGAATTCGTCTTCCTAAGCCGATGGGGCAAACGATTGGAATTGTAGGAGGCCTTGTTATTGGAGAGGCTGCTGTAAGTGCTGGGATTGTAAATCCATTTCTTGTCATTATTATTGCCGTCACAGCGATAGCTACATTTTCATTGCCAGTATATAGCATTACGATTACTTTTCGTATTTTACTATTTGCATTTATTTTAGCTGCTACAGTCTTCGGGTTGTATGGAATTATTTTAGGATTAATTGCATTAGCAATTCACATCGTCAATTTAACGAGTGTTGGAGTACCATATTCAGCGCCGATTGCACCTGCTTTTTATAAAGATTGGAAGGAGGATGTGGCTCGTTTGCCTAAAGCGATGTTAAAAGAAAGACCGGAGTATCTACAACCGAAAGATAAAACGTTGCGTTCGAAGAGGAGAGAATAAAGTGAAACCATTTGAGTATGGAGATGAAAAAATTGGTACTCGTGAACTCGGTTTTGCTGTATCTTCTACCATTATTGGTACAGGTGCACTTTCTATGCCGCGCGTTATGGCAACCCATGCCCTTTTTGCAGATGGATGGGTTCTTTTACTCATAGGTGGATTAACAAGTGCTTGTTTTGCATGGTTCATCATGAAGGTTGCCATTTTATTTCCGAAACAAAATTTTGTTCAATATGCGAGTGTATATGTAACGAAGCCGATCGCTTATATGCTAAGTATAATTTTAATACTAACATTTACAGGAATTACGGCTTATGAAGCGCGAACAATTTCTATTATTTCTCAAACATATTTATTTAGCGATACACCTGTTCAGCTTTTGTCTTTTTTTTATTTGCTTGTTGTTGTTTATGGTGTTTGTGGATCTAGGGCAGGATTATTAAGACTTAGTGTTCTGTTTTTGCCGATTGTTTTTATTGCTATTATTCTGTTATCGCTGTTAAATGTTAATTTAATGGAATTTGAAAATGTATCTCCATTTTTTCAAACTAAACTTAGTAAATATGTGGGAGGGGTCAGAGAAACGGCCTTTACATTTATTGGGTTTGAGGTAGGTTTTTTCTATGCTGCTATACTAAAATCAACGAAAAAGGCCCCTCAGGCAGTAGTGAAAGGGGTTATGGTCACTGTTTTATCCTATATATTAATTTATGTTACTTGTATAAGTGTATTTACGTATTTAACAACTAGCACTTTAACATATCCAACAATTGAACTTGGAAAAGAGATTGAAATAGGAGGATTTTTAGAAAGGTTTGATGCTATTTTTTTTATCACATGGATTATTACTATTTTTAATACAACTGCATTATATTATGATGTTGCTATTTTTTTATTCTGTTCCATGTTTCCTGCAATAAAAAAACAAACATTTATTTTTATTAGTGCTCCTATCATTTATGTTGTAAATATGATTCCAGGTAATTTGGATGTGATAAATAAGTACGGTACATATTTAGCTTGGGTTGATATGGCTGTTATGTTTGTTGTTACGTTTCTTATTTTTATTCTTTATAAAATAAAAGGAGGGGGAACGAAAAATGAAACCTCTTCTTAGCGTAATGAGTTGTATATGTTTTGTTTTCGTTATAAGCGGCTGCTCAGAACGGCAGGAAATTGAAGAAAGAGGATTTGTTGTTGGGGTCGCATTAGATAAGGGGACTAATAAAGGTGAAAAAAGTGAAACAACAACTACTAGTCGTTCTCCTCTTGTAAAAGGAACATATCAAATTGTGTTACCTAGCTCTTTAACGCAGCAGGAAATGAAAGACGGCGAGAAAAACTATATTAATATTAATGCAACGGCCGATAGTGTATTTGCTCAAATTCGTATTATTTCTAAGAAAATAAGCCGTTCTTTATTTTTTCCTCATATAGAAGCGCTCATTCTTTCTGAGGACTTATTAAAAAAACCTTTCGTTTTAGAAGATACATTAGATGTGTTTTTTCGTGATCATGAGATGCGCAGGAACATTCGCATTTTCGTCTCAAAAGGAAGAGCGGAAGACATATTAAAACAGAGTGCGAAACCAGAAAATTTACCGGCTAAATATGTAAGTATGATATCAGATCATGCCCGGAAAAATGCCCAAATGTTAGAAGCGGTTCGAATTGGTGATTTACAACAGAAAATGTCTGCTAGCAGAAGTTTTGTTCTTCCAGTCTTAGGACTAACGCGTCAGGGGATTAAAATGGAAGGAGCAGCTGTATTTCGCGGGAAAGACAAAAAGCTTGTAGGTAGGCTAAATGGGATGGAAACATTAGGACTAAATTATATGATTGGGAAAAAAGTAGGAGGTTTTTTTAAAATCAAAAGAGGAAATCAACATATTGTATTTGAAGTTCGTGAGATGCGCCGGAAAATTCATGCATTCTTATCGGATCCTACAAAACCTAAATTTGTAATTGATGTATATTTAGCTGGGACATTAGCAGAAGTTTATTTAAGGAAAGATAATAAGGCGATGAGTGACAAGGAAATGAGTAAATACCTTGCAAAGGAAATGGAAAAACAGCTACAAAAAACAGTTAAAGTTGCTCAAAAAGATTTGAAAGTAGATGTACTTGGGATAGGGGAGTATTACAAGCGCAAAAATTATAAGAAATGGATAAAAGTTAAAAAAAATTGGGATCAAGGCCAGAATTATTTTAGTACTAGTAATATCACTGTTCGTGTACATCCAAGTATTGAACATACAGGGTCTGTGTTACCGATAAGAAATGAGTAAAGGAGTAGTGTCATGTTTACAACTTTAGGGCTTATATGTACGGTTTTAATGGCAACTCTCCCATATACAGCTTATTTTCTTCATAAGAAAATGCAAGAATATGGTGCGCAACCTTGGCAAAAACAAATGCAGCAAAAAAAGAAATCTGAATAAGGTAGAGGGGACTGAAAAAGTCCGTTTCAAAATAAACAGAAGATAACCATCTACGCTGTGCTGGTTATCTTCTGTTTGTTTTCTTTATATAACTGGGATTGTTATTCATGACTCCAAGCTGTAATACGTACTATATGAGTCCTAACCAGTTTATTAATTGTGCGGAAAGGAATGTAACAACAATGGCAATTACAGTAGGAATTGCAAATGAAAGAAATGTCCATTTTGCACTTTTTGTTTCTTTATATATATTCACTAATGTTGTGCCGCACGGGAAATGAAGAAGAGAGAACAGCATCATATTTAATGCAGTTAGCCAAGTCCAACCGTGATCGAGAAATAACTGTTTAATTTGTGTTAAATCTTCTAACTCTGTTAATGAACCTGTTGATAAATAAGCCATTAATAAAATTGGAACAACGATTTCGTTTGCTGGTAAGCCAAGAATAAATGCTGCTAAAATATATCCATCAAGCCCAAGTAATTTTGCAAACGGATCTAAAAAGTTCACGATATACATAAGAAGACTTGTGTCTCCAATAAATACGTTTGCTAATATCCATGTTAATACTGCTGCTGGTGCTGCGACGATAACAGCACGTTTTAGAACGTATATGGATTTATCAAGTGTTGCACGTACAATCGTATCCCAAACTTTAGGCTTTCTATAAGGTGGTAATTCTAGTGTGTAGTGGGTCGGGACACCTTTTAAAGCTGTTTTTGAGAGTACCCATGATACGGTTAAAGTTACGATAATACCAATTACAACCATGCCGACAACAACACCGGACGTTACAAGTGTTTGCATACCACCCGTATATCCAGCAGCCATGAATAAAGATGCTAATAAAATAAGTGTTGGCCACCTGCCATTACAAGGAACAAAGTTATTTGTTAAGATTGCGAGCATACGTTCACGTGGCGATTCGATAATACGCGTCGACATAATTGCAGCTGCGTTACATCCGAATCCCATTGCCATTGTTAGCGATTGCTTCCCATGTGCTCCGGCACGTTTAAAGAGGCGGTCCATGTTAAAAGCAACGCGCGGTAAGTAACCGTAGTTTTCCAATAAAGCAAACATTGGAAAGAAAATAGCCATTGGCGGTAACATAACACTAATAACAGCTCCTGTTCCGCGGAATAAACCGAGAATAAGAATCCCATGTAGCCATTTTGGGGCATTCATTGCTTGGAACCAAGTTGTTAAATAACCTTCTGCCCATCCGAAAAATTCAGCAATCATATCAGAAGGAACGTTAGCTCCTGCAATTGTAAGGTAAAAAATAATAGATAAAATAGCAATCATAATCGGGAAGCCGAATATAGGAGAAGTAAAAATTTTATCGAGCTTCTCGGAACGATATAATTTATTTTTATCTGTATATTGAACAGAATCCTTACAAATATGAGCTGAAGCACGATATATATCACCGACAATTTCATCACGAATGTCTTCTTTAACAAGTGTTTGTGCATGCTGCACGATATAGTCTAACGGAAGAGCTTTACTAGTTGAATGAGATTCCATTCATTACGACCTCCCTTACAAGTGGTTCTTCATGATGTTTTTGAAGAGATTCTAAGAAATTCTTGTCACCATCTAAAATGCGAAGTGCAATCCAGCGAGTAGGATAAGAGTCTCCAAAAACTTTATATATTTGCGGCTTGAGTTCTTGGATCATCTTTTCTATTTTCGCGTTATAAGTAATTTGAAAAGGAGTAGGAATTAATTTTCTATTTACTACTTTTTCAATTGTATTTAGCAACTGACCGATTCCGCTTTTGTTGCGGGCAGAAATTTTCACAACAGGAACTCCAAGCGATTTTGCTAATTTTTTCTCATCGATTATAATGCCTTTCTTTTCTGCTTCATCAATTAAATTCACACATATAATCACTTCTTTTGTCATTTCCATTACTTGCAAGGCTAAGTTCAAATTTCTTTCCATTGCAGTAGCATCAACAACAACAACTGTTACCTCTGGTTTTTCAAAAATAATATAGTCACGTGCCACTTCTTCATCAGCAGAATTTGAGTATAAGGAATATGTTCCTGGCAAATCGATTACAGTATAGAGGTTTCCACGATGTTCATATTCACCTTCAGCTTTTAATACCGTTTTCCCTGTCCAATTTCCAGTATGCTGTTTTAATCCGGTCAACGTATTAAATAATGTGCTTTTTCCTGTGTTTGGATTCCCGGCTAATGCGATGCGATGTTTCTTCATTGTGAATCATCTCCTATTAAGTTTCCTAATATGAGAGAGCTCTCTTCATTTCGAAGCGCGATTGTTGTATTGCTTACTTGATATGCAGTGGGATCGCCAAGTGGGCTCTTTTGTAATACTTTAATTGTTGCACCTGGAATGAACCCTAAATCTAGTAGACGGCGTTTCATCGTTCCTTCTAATTTGATTTTTTCAATTTGTACGAGCTGACCTGTTTTAAAAGTAGAAAGTGGTTGAGTTTTAACCGATGTCATAAGAGTTACCTCACCTCTATTTTTTTAGTACGAGTTCAAAAAGTTTCCCTAGGGAAACTTTTTATTAATATTATACTAGATGATAGTGAACGCTGTTGTCAATTGTTACTTTAGAAATATTCAATTATTTCTTTAATTGTTCCAATTGATCATGTTATTTGTGGGCAGTAAACACTCGAATCTCAAGAAGGTGATATATATAAGTTAAAAAAACGACATATATGTCGAAACACGAAAATGGATATATACCTGTTATTTCATCGTGTGCTAAGGTTTTAAGTGTTTTAACAGGAGAAACGTAGAATTTTTGTGAAAATAATTTTAAGAAGATTGTAGAAGTATATATTGAAATTTACATTCAATTTACATTATTAAAACTAAATTTACAATGGATGCTGTTTCTTAAGGTTTTTCACTTTTTTTTGTAGAAAAACAATGAATATATATAGCTTTTTCTAAAAATATACTGTCTTTACTTAAAATTAAAAAACGCTTAACACTGACATAATATTATTATTCTACAATGAATTTGTATTACGGATTATGCACACAATAACGTGGAAATGAAAAGTGATAATTAAATGGGGGTACAAAACATGGTTATGAAAAAAGGCTTGAAATTTTCTTTAGCGGCATTAGTAGTTGCTGGTGCGTTAGTAGGGTGCGGGAAATCAGAAAGCACAAAGGAAACTGCTAAAGGTGGTAATGAAGCGAAGCAAGAATTATCGGGTACAATTACAGCGGCTGGTTCTACGGCACTTCAACCACTTGCAGAAGAGGCAGCTAAAGAATTTATGGACAAAAATTCAAAAGTATCAATTACAGTTCAAGGCGGCGGTAGTGGAACTGGAATTAACCAAGTAGCTTCTGGTGCTGTTCAAGTTGGTAATTCCGATGTTCCTGCTGCGGATAAAATAAAAGAAGCAGATAAAGCGAAAGAATTAGTAGATAACAAAGTTGCAGGTATCGCATTTGCGTTAGTAGTAAATAAAGATGTAAAGGTTGATAATTTAACATTAAAACAAGTGCAAGATATTTTCTCTGGTAAAGTTACAAACTGGAAAGATGTTGGCGGAAAAGATGAAAAAATCAATATAGTTAATCGTCCAGCAGCTTCTGGTACACGTGCTACATTTGAAAAAACAGTTATGAAAGATGTGAAAATTAACGATGCTACAGGTACAACACAAGATTCAAATGGTGCAGTAGAGCAAGCAATTAATTCTACACCAGGATCTGTTAGCTACTTAGCTATGTCCTACATGACTGGTGATAAAAAAGGATCGCTAAAAACATTAAAAATTGATGGTGTAGAACCAAAAACTGAAAATATTTCTGCTGGTAAATATCCGTTCTGGTCTTATGAATACATGATTACAAAAGGTGAAGCAAAAGATGCAACAAAAGGCTACATTGATTATGTAAAAGGTAAAGACTTTGAAAAGAAAGTAGAAGAGATGGGTTACATCCCAATGTCTAAATTAAAGCAATAATATAAAGCGGGGCTGGCTGTTTAGCCAGTCCTGTTCATTTCAATATATGAAGTGAGGTTGTGGTCTTGTGATGAAGGGGAAAAAACAAATTAACTACGTAAAAAGTGAATATATTGGAAGAACACTTGTAACGCTTTGTGGTTTATTAATTGTTGCTATTACATTAGCTATTATCGCATTCATTTGTGCAAAAGGAATTCAATCATTTACACAAAGTAATATCTCGATTTCAGAAGTGTTTACATCAACAAAATGGGCGCCGAATGATGGAAATGGAAGTTTTGGAGCTGTTATTTTCATAGTTGGATCTACGCTAGTGTCGCTTGGGGCAGTAATCATTAGTGCGCCAATTGCGATTGCACTTGCAGTGTTTATGAATTTAATTTCTCCGAAGTTTGGAAACAAGGTGTTAAAACCAGTTTTAGAATTGTTGGTAGGGATCCCATCTGTTGTATATGGTTTACTAGGGGTTACGATTTTAATTCCGATCTTACGAGATTCATTTGGTGGTGTAGGATTTAGTTTAATTGCCGGTATTATTGTATTAAGTATTATGATTTTGCCAACGATTGCAAGTATTGCTTCTGATGCAATTCGTTCGGTTCCTTTTGAGTATTTAGAAGCCTCTTATGGTTTAGGATCGACGAAGTGGCAAGCGATTAGTCGTATTATTGTTCCGGCTGCAAAACAAGGTATTTTAACAGGGGTTGTTCTTGGATTAGCTCGATCTTTCGGGGAAGCATTAGCAGTGCAAATGGTAATAGGAAATACAATAAAATTACCGGAAGGAATTTATAGTCCAACTTCAACTTTAACGGGTATTTTGACAATGGATATGACAAATACGTTAAATGGAACAGCCTGGAATAATGCGCTATGGACGTTAGCGATGATACTACTTTTGATTTCTTTCCTATTTATTGTAGTAATTCGAGCGATTGGCCAAAGAGGTGAAAGATAACGATGAATGCTAGAACAGTTAATAGTATATGGACAGGTATTTTATATGCAGTTGCCTTCTTTATAGTCACTTTACTTGTTTTTCTTGTATATGAAATTTTACAAAAAGGTTGGGGGTTTTGGGATCCGAGTTTTTTATTTGGAGAGCCGAGTAATACAAGAGCAGGAGGGGGAATTGGACCTCAATTATTTAACTCCTTTTACATGCTTGTTATTACATTGATTATCTCAATTCCTTTAGGCCTCGGTGCAGGAATTTACTTGGCGGAATATGCAAAGCAAGGTCGTTTTTTAAATTTTGTGCGCTTATGCATTGAGACAATGGCTTCCTTACCTTCTATTGTAGTTGGTCTATTTGGATTGCTTGTGTTCGTTACAACGGCAGGTTGGGGATATACTGTTATGGGCGGAGCTTTAGCCTTAACAATTTTAAATTTACCAGGTTTAACACGCGTTTGTGAAAATGCAATGACAGAAATTCCAACGAATGTGAAAGAAGCAAGTCTTGGATTAGGTGCAACAAAGTGGCAAACAATTGTAAGAATTATGCTTCCAACTGCATTGCCGCAAATTATTACAGGTGTAATTTTAGCGGCTGGACGTATTTTTGGTGAAGCGGCGGCACTCATTTACACAGCTGGATTAACATCACCAATTTTAAACTCGGCAGCGGACTTTT
This sequence comes from Bacillus sp. JJ864, assembly GCF_036963045.1. NCBI lineage: Bacteria > Bacillati > Bacillota > Bacilli > Caryophanales > Bacillaceae > Bacillus > Bacillus sp. JJ864. Next base: position 25,737 of record NZ_JBALLY010000116.1, read on the forward strand.
CAAGCCCTTCACATCCATTAAATCCATTTCGACCAGCAGAAACATTAGCTGTGCATATTTGGAAGTTAAATTCTGAGGGAATTATCCCTGACGCGAAACTAATTGCAACAAAATCAGCAGCAGTATTAATTATTATGGTATTACTATTCAATATTATTGCGCGCTTTACAGCATCTGTACTCCATAAGCGCTTTACTGGTACGAAAAAATCACGCAAAAATAATAAAGTAAAAGCAGCATAACGTTTTGTATCTTAATATATAAGTTAAAAAAATGACATAAACCCTTTTCTTTTAGGGGGGGACGAGATGATCTGGCCGTGCATAGAAGCGG
>NZ_JBALLY010000116.1:26086-29674 GCF_036963045.1 Bacillus sp. JJ864
CCTTTTCCTGCCACGTGCAAGGTTTAAACCCAAGAGAGAAGGCGAGCGGGTGTCACTTTTTGTTTTATATAACTGCGATTTATATATAGGATAAAGAGGGTGTTCTTACAGGTGGATAAAATTCACTGTACAAGGACACTCTTTTTTGTTCTGCAAAATTTTGAGAGAAAAAATAACAGCCGTATTCAGACTTCTGAATACGGCTGTTGTATTGTTATGATTTAGGAACATTTGTATAAGATTCATGTCGTTTTTTACGGTGCCTTCTACTACCGATTTGATCTAGCAATTCGTACATAACGGGTACGACAACTAGTGTTAGTAATGTAGAAACTAATAAACCGCCAATGACTACAACAGCTAAGCTTTTAGATACCATGCTGCCAGCTTGTGCATCACCGAATAATAGAGGAAGCATTGCGAAGATGGTTGTAATAGCTGTCATAATAATTGGGCGCAATCGTACTGAACCAGCTTCTAATAGTGCTTCTCTTGTTGCCATTCCTTTTTCACGATTTTGTTGTACACGTTCTATTAATACAATTGCATTCGTTACAACAATCCCGATTAGCATTAAAGCTCCGATAAGAGAATTTAAATCGACAGGTGTTTGTGAAATAATTAAACCTAAAATCCCGCCTACAGCTGCTAATGGGAGAGAGAATAAAATTGCAAATGGTGCACGTGCTTGCCCGAAAGTAATGACCATAATTAAGTAAACAACACCAATTGCAATTCCCATAACCTTAAATAAATCAGTAAAATTTTCTTGCATCGATTCTGTTGCTCCAGCAATGTTAACTTTCGCTCCATCAGGCAATTTCAAATCTGCAATAGCTGTATTTACTTCTGTGCTTACTTTACTTAAGTCTTCATCTTTCGCTTCTGCTGTCACTTGAATTGTTTCTTTTCCGTCCTTGTGAAATATTTCGGTTTGTATTTGTTTTTCAGAAATCGTTGCAACATCTTTTAATGCGATTAAACCAGTGATTGGTGACAAAATATTTGAGTTTAAAATCGCATCTTTATTAGGAGTCTCTGTTTTTTTGTGTTCTAGCATAAGAGTTGTCTTTTCGTTGTCTAGTGTGATTTGGCCAATTGGCGATTTTTTCATTAAAAATGCAACTTGTTGCCCGATGACTTCAGAATTTAAGCCTGCCTTTTCTGCTTTTGTCTGATCGATGTTAATAACCCATTCGTTTTTTTCTTCCTCTGTATTTGTTTTTACTTTTGAAAGACCATTTAAGCTTTTTAATTTTGTAGTAACAAGGTCGGAAGCTTGTTTTAAATCTTTATTATTGTTTGCAGTGATGTTAAATTGTAATGCATTTCCACCACCGAAATTTGAAAAACTTACTTTTATATAATCAAATGTTGCTGGTTGAAATTGATTCTGTTCTTTTTTTAGGTTATTAATATACGTTTCAAGGTCAATTCCTTTTTTAAACCCTACATATATATTCGCAAGATTGTTCTTTGTCGTTTGTCCCCACTGTGCATCTTCTGAAGCAGAACCCATCCGTAATGTAACGTCTTTTACTCGTGAATCTGCAAGTAACTTTTTCTCAAGTTCAAAGGCTTGCTGTCTCCCTTTCTCTAAATCGTAATTAGCAGGGAATGTCATATTAATAGAAAGCATGGTGTTGTCATCAGATTTAATATTAGCTTTTGGGAGTAGAATATATGCTGCAATTGAACCAACGAATAATAAAAAAGCGGTAAGTAAAATGATAAATTTATGTGATAACGACCATTTTAAAATGGCTGTATAACGTTTCGTTTCTTTTTGCTCCGTAGGTTTTGTTTTCCTTAAAAGTAGAAAAGCCATGAGCGGCACAACTGTTAAGGCCACTAATAAAGATGAAAGAATTGAATATACAACCGCTAACACCATAGGTAACATAAATTCACCGATTCCACCTGATACAAGACCGATTGGTAAAAAAACAGCGACGGTTGTTAAAGTAGAAGACGTAATCGCAATTGCAACTTCTTTCGTAGCATCAATAATGACGTCTTTTGAGAAAGAATCTTTTTGTAAGCGCCTGAAAATGTTTTCAATTACAACGATGCTATCATCGACAAGACGTCCGACAGCGACTGCTAATCCGCCTAATGTTAAAATATTTAAAGTGATATTGGACTGATCAAGTAAAAAGAGTGTAAGGAGTATGGATAATGGGATACTAACAACAGAAATTAAAGTAGTACGAATGTTGCGCAAGAAAATTAAAATGATGAATGTAGCGGCAATCGCACCAAGCACGACCTCTTTTCCCATACTTGTAACAGCATTTTCGACCTGTTCGTGTGTGGACATAAGTGTTTTTATAGTAAAAGTGTCTTTATATTGCTTACTTATATCATCAACTTTTTTCTCGATTGCTTTTCCGATTGTAACAGCATTTTTGCTCGGTTCTTTCATAATGACTAGTGCAGCGCCATCTTCTCCGTTAATGTGAGAAATTGCATCATGATGTTGTTTTAATTCAATCTTTGCGATATCACTTAATTTTACTTGTGGTGTGAGTGGAATGTTTTTGATCTCTTTAATACTTTTTATTTCTCCAATTACACGAAGTAGATGATTTTCATTATTTATAGATATTTGCCCAGCTGATATAGAAGCTTCTTTTCCTTGAAGGGCGGATACGATTTGTGATGTTATGATGTTTTGATCTTTCATTTTAACGGGATCTAATACAATAGATAACTCTGATGTTGATTTCCCGTAAAACATAACATTAGAAACACCGTCGATATTTTCAAGTTGTGGGATAATTTCTTTTTCAATTTGTTTCTCGTCGGCTTTTGTAAAGCCATTTTTCTTTTGGACTGTAATTTGTGCGAGTGGAATCATAGAAGTATTTAGCTGGCTGACAACAGGTTTCATTATGCCTTTTGGAAGCGGCATTCCGTTTGTGAGTTTTTCAACTTCACGCACTGCATCTTTCATATTCGTCTTTGCGGTATACATAATGTCAATTTTTGACAACCCCTCACTTGTTGACGATGTAATCGTATCGACGTGTGAAAGATTTCGAAACTGCTTTTCAAGAGGTTCTGTTACTTCTTTTGTCATTGTTTCAGCATCTAGTCCCTCAGATAAGGTAGTGATTGTTACAAATGGTTGATCCATGCTTGGTAAAAACTCCATCGGTAATTTAGAGCCGGAATAAATACCTAATACAGAGATGAGAAAAACCATGATGATAATAGCGACCCTATTTTTTAATGAAAACTTCGTCAATCTTTCCATAAATAGATTCCTCCATGATAGGGTTTGATGGTTTACGGTTTTACTATATAACAAATGCGGGGGAATTAGAGTTAAGAACATGTAAAAATTTCCTAAAAAATTTCTTAAGTAAGGCGTTCCTTGTATAGTTAGCTAAAGGTTTATAAAAGAATTGAATTGATAGCATAAACAAACTTTATATTTTCTTTAAAAAATACTTGTATTTTAAAAAAGAAGATGATATATTAATAAACGTCGCTGCTGCACGAAAGCAGAAAGCGAGAAAATAAAAAACTTAGTTGACATTGAATAACTGAAATGTTAGCATAAGGAAGTCGCAATTGAGCGGC
>NZ_JBALLY010000117.1:0-3785 GCF_036963045.1 Bacillus sp. JJ864
CCTCTAATATTTTGAAGTTTCTCAACTACATCAGTAAATGTACAGACAACATTCGTTTTCGTTATTTCACAAGTACCAAATTTAGTTCCTGCATCATTATTTAAATCAATCGTTCTAGCATAACCCTGTAACTCTTGAGGTAACGTTAATGTTAGTGTGTCTCCTTGCTTCATTTTATTTCCAGATTTATCACTAAAATTAACCTTTATTCCCGTTCGTTCTCCATACCCAAGATCCGTTTTGTCAAACGTAAAGCTATCAACAAAACCCGTTGTATTTAACTCTTGCGCTTTTGCTATTATAGGCATCAAACTCTGACCTATCGTAAACATAAAGATCATGATAATTGAAAAAATAGAAGTTGCTTTTTTCAAATAATGGTAATAGGTAAACTTTTGAAGTGATCTCCAGTTTTTCCCCCACCCCACACCGTGCGTGCGACTTTCACCGCACACGGCGTTCCATCTAATCAACAGGTTCGTATCGCAAGCGGAGTTATCGCTATCTTTATGTAAGTAAGGGGATTATAACTCACCTGTTCATTAGACTTTGGGCCTTCCCTCCACTCCTTATTATCAGAGTTTCATTGGTACTACACCCCTGCTGCCATCCCTATTCATAACTCTTTCACAGCTTAGCCGTGCCGTTCCCCAAGTTATTACTACATCGTTAGGGACTTCTGACGTTCCGAAACTGCTAGGTATATAGCTATACGTAGGTCCTGCCTTTGTCCCGATTACCACTTCAATAAGAAGTTAAAGCAACCCATTAGCTTTATCCATCACAAACTGTATGATATTTGTTTTGGAGGTAATAAATTGACACCCATTTCTAGGAACGGATTTACGAGACGTACATTCAGCAGTTCGTCATTGAGTGTTCAAATTCTAACCATATATAGCTCCCTGTCCGCATCACTTTCGCAGTATGTTTAACCTTTCCTCAGCCTCACCTGTTAGGGCTACTCGATGCGACTTTACCCCGCTTCACACGCAGTCGTTACCAATTACGCATGGGGGAGTATTAACAGCCATCTAGTTGCGAGATTTATTTGGGTATCCCGCCGTGGTCTCACAGTTTCAGTTGTTACTAACAATCGTTAGTCCAGGCAATCCCTCGGGCGTGAACCCGATTTCTGCCTAACGTCACACACCATACTCTTAATCCGCCTCCTAACGAATAATAGTAAGATGGCTTTTCGTACAAATTCACGATCTGATAGTTGCAAGTATTTTGTCTCTTTTCGTCGTTACAAACTTAGAAACTTGATTTCTATATATATCTAATTGGTTTCTACAAATCCAACTGTTAAATCCAAGAATCTAAATATTGACATACCTCACAAATGATGATAATATACTAATTAGCTAAATTATGTTTTATTATCATTTCTATCAAATCATGTAAATTGAAATTGTACCGTATTACCATCTCGTGCTGAGCATAAGCGCCTAGTTAATAATGCTTTCAATTCAACGTCATTGATTTGTTCATACTATATAAATCCAATTTTTAAATACGACATAAACGATTTTTCTCTATGTGAGATTTATCAAAAGTAACAAGCTCAGCCATGTCTAAATTTTAATGAGGATTTATATTTTTTTATAACTCATAACATCAATATGTTCAATTTTAACTGCATATTTTAACACTTCGAAACTTTTTACTCCCTCCCTTAAAAGGCTCTTTCATGCTCTTGTCCAAAATTTTACAACATTTTCGACAATAATAATATTTTTTAAATTATTGTAATTAGTTTTGTAATTTAAAAAACTGTACAATTCTACCAAAAACATATATATCCATATTTTTCTAACATTTCAACCTTGCCTGTGATAAGAAAAGGCCCTGATCGTTTCTATGCAGGGCCAGATGCTTCTTGGGTAGTCCCTACTTTACAGGACCTCCCACATACGCCGAAATATCAACATTTAACGCTTCTGCTAAACGCATACCATACTCTCGATCTGCGCGGAAGAAGTTACAAACCGCAAGTAATTTTACTTGTTCATTTACACCTTTTAAATCATTTGCCAAGTTCGCAATTAAGTTATCTTGTTCTTCTTTAGAGAATGAACGATAACGCTCACCAGCTTGCCCAAAATCGTTTGGTTTCTCAATTTTTTCACGAGATACATAACCTTCAAGTTTCATAGTTGAATCTCGGTACGCTGGATCTTCACTTGGATTTTCCGAATGACGACTTGGTTCATAATTAATTGTAGATGGTTGTTGATTTACTTGCATGAATCCATCACGCTGTTGGTTATGCACAGCTGCGTACGGACAGTTTACAGGGATTTGTAAATAATTTGCCCCTAAACGATAGCGCTGTGTATCCGGATAAGAGAACAAACGTCCTTGTAATAATTTATCCTCAGATGGTTCAATACCGGGCACAGTTGCACTTGGTGAAAATGCCGCTTGCTCAACTTCTGCAAAGAAGTTTTGCGGATTACGATTCAATGTCATTGTACCTACTTCCGTTAATGGGAAACGGTCTTCTGGCCACACCTTTGTTGGATCTAGTGGATCAAATTCTAAGGAATCCATTTCATCTAGTTTCATGACTTGTACATGAAGATCCCATTTTGGATAATCCCCACGCTCAATCGCATCAAATAAATCACGAGTTGCATGGTTGAAATCCTTTCCTTGCATTTGTTCTGCTTCTTTTACATTAAAGTTACGTACACCTTGCTTTGGCTTCCAGTGATATTTTACGTATACAACCTCGCCATTTTCGTTTACCCATTTAAATGTATGAACACCGAATCCTTCCATTTCGCGGTAGTTAGCAGGTGTACCATAATCAGAGAATACCCACGTTAACATATGAGTTGATTCTGGTGTTAGCGTCATGAAATCCCAGTAACGATCTGGCGTTTGAATATTTGTATCAGGCGCTGGTTTTAAAGAATGAACCATATCAGGGAATTTGATTGCATCGCGAATGAAAAATACAGGTAAATGGTTACCAACAAGATCATAGTTTCCTTCTTCTGTATAAAACTTCACCGCAAATCCCCTTGGATCACGAGCTGTTTCTGGTGAACCTTGCCCATGAATAACAGTTGAGAAGCGAACAAATACAGGTGTTTCTGTTCCTTCTTTCTGTAAGAATGCTGCTCTTGTATGTTCTGTCATACTATTTTTTGTTACGAAAACACCATGAGCACCAGCACCGCGTGCATGCACAACGCGCTCAGGAATACGTTCGCGATCAAAATGAGCTAACTTTTCTACTAGATGATAATCTTCTAATAATACTGGCCCACGGCGACCTGCTGTACGAGAATTTTGATTATCTCCTACAGGAGCACCTTGGTTTGTTGTTAAGCGATTGTATGTGTTCATTTTGGAGCCTCCTAATTTATATAATAATTACTTGTTTAAAATTATTATAATGTAATTATTATTAAAAACAGGTCTGTTGTCAACCATTTTTATGAAATTTTTAAAAAATACTTTTAATAAACGATTGATCCCCCCTCTGAATCACCTCCATATCTCTACTTAATAATGCTTTTATAATATAAAACAAAGAAAAAGTAGCTAATATACATACACGTCGATCACGCAATAATAGAGGAAATCTTTAAATAAATAGAATTTTCAGTCTATTATTTCTAAAAAATAATTTGCTACTTCCTCTTTGTGATTATAAGCTTAACACTAAAAATACAAGACTTCAAGACAAAAAATGACAATCTTCTAACTAATTCGACATTATTATACAATTCGACTTAAAGTGTTCACATACAGTGAAACTTTAATCAGTG
>NZ_JBALLY010000117.1:3896-12504 GCF_036963045.1 Bacillus sp. JJ864
CTAACTTCTTTGCTTTTGCAGAATTTTGAGGTGGAAGTATTACTGCCCGTTAATGCGGGATAAAGTGAAACGCATTTATAATAGTGCTCATGATTTTAACAAAAAAACTGTCCCAAAAAAGCCGTTATGCAACGACCTTTTGGGACAGTTCATATGTACAACTGTATTTTACTTTCATCAATACAACGCAGTTTACTTACTGGTCTTCCTACTTGCTGATACACCATTTCATTTTCTAAAACTCCAATTTCAATTAAAAACATGACATACTTCCGAATGGAAACCCTAGAAATTCCAACTAATTGCGCCATTTCTTCTGTTGTAAATGTTTTTCCATGAAGCGATTGTATCTGTTTCCAAACTAACTGCAATGTTTGTTTCGTTAATCCTTTTGGAAGCACTTTACTTACAGGAGCTTCTTTTTTTTCTTTTTGTAAAATTAATTCATCTAGTTCAGATTGATTAATATTAGGCTGCGCCTTCATAAATTTAAATTTTTCACGATAAGCAGATAGGGCTTCCTTAAAACGTTCAAATGTAAATGGTTTAATTAAATAATCTACAACTCCATACTGCAGTGCTTTTTTAATACTGACCATGTCATGAACCGCTGAAATCATCATCACATCAATTTCTCTTTCTTTATTGCGAATATCCAATAACAATTCAAATCCAGTATCACCAGGCATAAAAATATCAAGCAATATAAAATCTACATGATTTTCTTCTAGTACCTGTAATGCTTCATCTACAGAGTTAGCTATATGAACAAGTTCAAACCCGCCAACTTGTTCTAAATAATGCTTATTTAGCATTGCTACCATTGGGTCATCTTCTACAATTAAAACTTTAATCATCTTCCATCTCTTCCCTACTTTTATATGGTGTTTCAATTGTGATTATTGTTTGCTCTCCTAATACTGAATCAATATGTATATTTCCTTTTATACGTTCTATACTTTCCTTCACAAGATATAAGCCATATCCCCGATTTTCCCCTTTTGTAGAATACCCTTTGACAAATAATTTATCTATTTCTTCTTGTTTAATTCCCTTTCCTGTATCTGTAACCGTTACAATTAGTTTATCATAATATTTAATTGTAACATTCACCTGCTTATATTTGCAATTCGCTACTGTATCTAAAGCATTATCAATTAGATTCCCTACAATTGTAATGAGTTCATGAATAATTCCCTCATCATCTGGCTGTGGTAAATAAGAATCTTCACTGATCGTTAATTCTATTCCTTTTTCTCTCGCATAGCTAAGTTTCCCAAGTAAAAAACCGGCAAACACAGGACTTTTTATCTTCCGCATCACATCTCCAATTTCGTATTGATGTTCTGATACCATGCTACTAACATACGTTTCTAATTGTTCATAATTCTTCATATGTGTTAGTCCTAATACAACATGCATCTTATTCATAAATTCATGAGATTGTGCACGTAAAGCCTCTGCATATAGTCGAATACCGGTTAACTGCTCTGCTAATTTTCTTATTTCTGTTTTATCACGAAATGTTGCAATCGCACCAACAATTTCTCCTTTTACGTATAACGGAACTCGATTTGAAACAATTGTAATCCCATGCATACTATGTTCCTCATCGAACTGAGCTACTCCCGTTTGTAATACTTCTTTTATCCTTGAATTTGGCATGTACTTTTTAATGTCTTCACCAATAAATTCTTCTTTAAAACCACTTTTCTCAATTAACCGCTTGGCTTCGTTATTAATTAAAGTAATCCTCGCATCCTTATCAATTGCGACAATTCCTTCTTTAACAGATTGTAACATCGTATTGCGTTCTTCTAAAATTTTGGAAATTTCATTAGGTTCGAGGCCAAATAAAATTTTCTTAATATGTCTAGCTAATAAAATAGCCCCAATAACTCCTACTAAAATCCCAACGCTGACACCGATGTACATAATATATCTACTCTGTTCCACCATCTCTTCTACATTATCAGCGGAAATTCCGACAGCCACAACCCCTATTTGTTTTTTTGTTTCAGAAAAAATGGGTACAAATACTCGCATAGACCTTCCTAATGTCCCTTTTGCCGTTGATACATATTCGTTTCCTTTCAAGGCCGTTTCTTCATCGCCCCCAACGAAATGTTGACCAATCTTCTTAGGATCCGGATGAGATTTTCGTATCCCATTCATATCCATAACGACAATGAATTGAACATCAGTATTTTTTAAAAGCCGATTCACATTTGGCTGAATTTCAGATTCATCTTTTCTTCCCAATAAAGCATCGATTACGAACGGTGAATTCGCTGTAATACGTGCAACTGCTTTCGCTTTTTCTATTTGACTTGCTTCTGTCGTACGCTCGACATGATGACTAATTAAAATATCTGTTACAAGTAAAGAAAATACAACTACAGCACATACCAGCAATGCAATGGTTTTCTGTAGGCTCCAAAACTTCTTTCTTTTCTCCATCCCTCTCTTTTCCCCCTGTGTTTTCTATACTCCGTGCGAAATCTATATTACTGATTCTTGACAATGAAAACAACTTTTTTCATACGTAAGATTATATATACTATTTTACTCATTGAGATACAAAGAAAATCTAGAGGAACTACTGAAATATTTAAAAGTGAGGTGTTTGTTATACAAGTTAAAAACAACATAAAAAACCTTTCTTTTTAAGGGGGACGAGAGCGTATGGCCTCGCATAGAAACGTTCAAGGCCTTTTTCTACCACATGCAAGGTTTAAAAGAAAAGGAGCCAGTGAGTGCAGGTCATGTTGTTTTCTGCATAGCAACAATTTATTATATTGAAAAATTAAAATGGATATTTAGAGAAAATACAAAAATTCTCCCCACCTCTAAAAGATGGGGAGAATTTTCAAAAGTAAATAACCGTACCAAACTTAGACATACACAATCCACATCTTTTAGATTCGTAGTATGTCCAAGTTCAATATATTTGTTGCATCAAAGTTTCACTTTATTGTTCAATTGAATAGTTTGGCACTTTTTTAATTTGTGCTACACCTGATTCAATTGCTGCTTTTGCTACTGCAGCTGCTACACTTGGCACAACTCTTTTATCAAGTGGATTTGGAATCACATAATTTGCATTACGTTCTTCATCTGTAATGATGTTCGCAATTCCATATGCTGCAGCTAATTTCATTTCCTCTGTAACATCTGTCGCACGCACATCTAATGCACCGCGGAATATACCCGGGAATGCCAATACATTGTTCACTTGGTTTGGATAATCAGAACGTCCTGTTCCAACAACAGCTGCTCCGCCCTCTAGTGCCTCTTCTGGGAATATTTCCGGTACTGGATTCGCCATTGCAAATACAATCGGATTTTCATTCATTGTCTTTACATGTTCTTTTGTTAATACGTTAGGGGCAGATACACCGATAAAAATGTCTGCGCCTTGAATCGCTTCTTTTAATGTTCCGCGTACATGTTCGCGATTTGTTACTTTCGCAATCTCGATTTGTGCAGGGTTCATCCATGACTCTTCCTCGCACACGATACCTTCTAAACTTACTAATGTCATATGCTGTGCGCCTGCTTTTAATAACAATTTACCAATCGCAATCCCTGCAGAACCAGCACCATTAATGACAATCTTCACTTCATCCATTGTTTTATCTACTACTTTTAACGCGTTAAGAACTGCCGCTAAAACAACAATTGCTGTTCCATGCTGATCATCATGGAACACTGGAATGTTTGTTTCTTCTTTTAAGCGCTTTTCAATTTCAAAACAGCGCGGCGCTGCAATATCTTCTAAGTTAATCCCTGCAAATGTAGGTTCTAAATTTTTAACGATGGTTACGATTTCATCTACATCAGTCGTTCCAAGACAAAGCGGGAATGCATCGACATTCGCAAACTTTTTAAATAAAATACTTTTTCCTTCCATAACAGGCATAGCTGCTTTCGGTCCAATATTCCCTAATCCAAGTACTGCTGTTCCATCAGAGACAACGGCAACCATATTACCGCGTGCTGTATAGTCATAAGCTGTTTCTTCATCTGCAGCAATCGCCTTACAAGATTCCGCTACGCCCGGTGTATATGTCAAACTTAAATCATCAGCTGAATTCACTTCTACTTTACTTGTAATTTCAATTTTCCCTACTAATTCTTTATGAAGTAATAATGAACGTTCTTTAATTTGACTCTCTAACATAAAAATAATCTCCTCCTAATTTTACAAGCTAGCTACGTCTTTACATAGCTAGCTTGTTTGATGTTACATTACGAAAACATTTTTAATAAAATTGATGCTGTTACAACCATTGCTGCTCCGCCTAAACGCGTTGAAATTTGTGCAAACGGCATTAATTCCATACGGTTTGAAGCTGACAAAATTGCAACGTCTCCCGTTCCGCCTAATCCGCTATGACATCCTGTTACAATCGCAGATTCAACCGGGAACATTTTCATGACTTTTCCAATAAGGAAACCAGACGCGATCATTGTAATTACCACTGATGCACACACCGCAACATATCCAACTGAAAGAACAGCTGCTACATCTTTTAACGGAATGTACAGTATTCCTAAACCAACCATTAATGGCCACGTTAAGCTTGTCGAAATAAATTTGTATAAGTGATATGCACCTTGCTCCATTTTTGCTGGCATTAATTTAAAGTACTTCACAAGTGCTGCTGAGAAGATCATAATAATTGCCCCTGGAATACCGATAAATTTAGAAGCTAATCCACCGAAAATAAAGAACGTACATGCGATTAATAAACCTGCTCCCATTAATGAGAAGTCAATTGGTTTTTCTGTATTTTGTTCTTTTAATAAGTCATCTTGATTACCTGTTTTTACTAATACACCATTACCGCTAAGTTCTGGTTTTTTCTCACCTAATCGCTTCATGTATCCAGCGCCTACAATCGCAAACATATTTCCGATAACCGCTGCTGGAATAAGCTGAGATACAAATGTTGCTGATGATTGATGTAAAATCTCACTGTAAGCTAAAGAAAGTGGTAAAATCCCTTCTCCGATACCACCGCTCACAATTGGTACGATGATAAAGAAGAATGTACGCTTCATTTCAAATCCAAATAATGATCCAACTAATAATCCAACTGCAATAGAAGCAAGTGTTCCTACAACTAACGGAATAAACATACGAATAAACCCTTGTACTAACACTTTGCGGTTCATTCCTAAAACACTTCCAACTACTAAACAAGAAATGTATAGATATAAAAAGTTCGATTTTTTCATTAACATATTCACAGCATTCATTGATGCTGGGTTAATCCAGTTAAAGAACACAAGTAATGACGGAATAAATAATGAAAGAATTGCTGGTCCACCAATGTTCTTTAAAATTGGAATTCTCATTCCGATATCGCCTAAGAAAATACCCATAATCATAATAACTGCAAATCCGCCAATCATATCCGCTGGCAACTTATTATATACAGATGCTCCGTAAATAACTGCTGCTAGTACAAGATATAAAGGTAAAGGTATAACACCAATTTTAATATTCATAATTTTCGAAATAAATGTGTCCTGCTTTGTTTCTACTTCACCTGCAGATGGCATCGTTTCCACTTGCTTTTGAATTCCCATAGAGGCACCCCCTTATGTTGTTATTTACAATATTAAAACGCTTTCAATAGTAATAATAGATTTTGTAACTTTTGTAAGTGGTTTTGTAATTAAAATAAGCAACTTATGGATATATTCCCCATAAGTTGCTTATTTATCCCGCATTAACGAGCAGTAAGACCCCCACCTCAAGGTTCAGAGAGAAGCTAAGAAGATAGGTGGGGGATAACTGCCCGTAAAAGCCCGATTGGGCGGGCTTTCCATCAGTGGGGGATGAAGCCCCCCACTGATGGAAGTTTCACTTTATTTCACACCTAACTTTTCTTTTGCTTTCACAGGTATTTCCTTAGTCGTTATTTCTTTATACCTTTCAATTCCATTTGTTTTGTCAGGATATTCGCCACTTACATGCACACGTAGAAATGCCCCTAATTTTAAGTTTTTCTTTGCGAAAAATTTAACCGTTTCTTCATTTCCCTTTTTATTATAGGCTTTTATTGTATACCAGTACACGGGCTGTTTTTTTCCATCATTATCTTCCACAGACTCTTCTTTTCCATTCTCTGTGATTTGAACGTAATATTCTTTTGCTATCCATTTTTTTATATCTATCGCATCATTTTTTTCAGCAGCAGCTAGCACTACCATTGAAGATACGGAAAATAATAGCATAAATAACGTAATCCCTATTACATGTTTCTTCAAGTGAATCACACCTCTTCTGTCCATTTACTATGTCTGTTTGTATCATAAAAGTTTTATATATGATTTGTTATCGATTTACGTGACAGCAACATTACATTTTTGTAATGTTTTCCTTTTCTCATCGCGCATATTTTTCTGTTAAAATAAAGTTAAATTAAGGAAACGAAAGTGAGGAGGCATATGGAAAAACCAATTGTTATTGAAGAATATACACCAAATTGGACATTACAATTTACAGAAGAACAAAAAATTATTAAGAATATTATAGGCGATGCCGCGATTGCCATTGAACACATCGGAAGTACATCCGTTGAAGGATTAAGCGCAAAACCGATCCTTGATATGATGGTTGGCGTTCGTAATCTTAACGACATAGATGCGTTCATTGAGCCATTGAAAACAATTGGATATGAACATGTATTTCATGAGGGATTTCCAAATAGAAGATTCTTTCGAAAAGGATTATGGAGAGCAGGAACGCATCATTTACATATTTATCAATATGGTAGTGGAGAATGGAATCATAATCTTTTATTTCGTGATTATCTAAGAAATCACTCGAATGTGCGTCAACAATATGAACAGTTAAAAAAGGAATTAGCGAATAAACATCGTTTTGATAGAGTTGCATACACAAATGCGAAAGCACCGTTCATCCTAGATATTATCAAAAAAGCGAAAAAGGAGAGATAAATGTGGATTATTTACTTCTAACATCAGTAATCGTTTTAGGTATATTTTATATTTCCGGTCAGTTAAACAATATTCATATAAGATTAAAACGAACAGAAGATAAATTAGATCGAATCGCTAAACACATGGAACTCCCTGAGCATGAAATTAACGAAGAACTTCGCCTGCTAATTAAAGATGGAGATAAAATCAAAGCAATCAAAAAGGCACGAGAGGTTTTAGGATTGTCATTACTTGAGGCTAAAAATTATGTTGATTCTTTATAACATTTTAAAAGCTAGCAAAATGCTAGCTTTTTGTACTTTTAGTAAGTTGAGTCATAATTTCAGTGCGTTATATGATATAAAAGCTTGCCTATATAAATCCAAATTAAAAACCGACCTAAAAACCCTTTTCTTTTTAGGTGGGCGAGAGCGTCTGGCCATGCATAGAAGCGGTCAGGACCTTTTTCTGCCACATGCAAAGTTCAAACAAAGAGAGAAAGCGAGTGTAGAATCTTTTTTTCTGCATAGCAGCAATCTATATGTCGAAAAGTCAAAATGGATTTATATAAATTTTCTACTATCATTGCAAGCTCCTTATTTAATCAAAACTCCAAAATCCGAACCATCTTCTGCGTTGCATTTAATTCCACGGTTCCGCCAATAGGCATTGTGACAATTGGATGTGTATGACAGCAATCAAAATCGGCTAAGATTGGAATATCGGCGTCTCCAATTACTTCGAGCAAAATATCATATGGTGTTACCCCTGTTCCTTGATCGTCAAATTGTTCATGCTTTCCTAAGATGATGCCGCCAACCTTTTCAAATACACCATTTATTTTTAAGAAGCTAAAATGTTTTTCAACGATCGCTGCTGTTTTTTTACAGTCTTCAATCATTAAAATATCTCCTTTTTGAATAACAGGCATATAAGGACTCCCCCATATACTTAACATTGTCATTAAATTTCCCGCAATTAACCGACCAGTTGCTATACCTTCTTTGACGCAAACCCATTCATTCGGATAACTTGCTTTCGGACGATTTTGTGTCTGCCAATTTAATTGCTCATCTGTCCAAGCAGAATATACAGGATATTCATATGGAAGTGCTGCATTTTTTATTAACACGTCTTCAAATGATGAAAATGTATCATTTACATATGGAGGCAATTCTCCTAATGATGAAATGAGAGACGGACCATAAAATGTTGTCACACCCGTTTTCGCATAAATACCTAATAAAATGGCAGTGACATCAGAATACCCAACGAAAATTTTCGGATGTTTTTTTATTTCGGCGTAGTCTAAATAAGGAAGTAACGAATTCGAATTGCTTCCACCAACAGACGACATCATACACTTAATTTCTCGATTCCGAATGAATTCGTTCAACTCTTGAGCACGATCTTTTATACTCCCAGATCGATAACCATCACACTTTCCAGTAAGACTTCCTTCAACGATAATAAATCCTTTACTTTCCATAAATTCTTTCGAACGCTCGAATCTAGTAGGTGATGTATATGTACCTGGCAATGATGGTGAAAAAACTCCTATTTTATCTCCTTTGTTTAACTGAAACACTTCTTTTCACTCCTATATAAACATATATGATATTTCTTTACTATAACCTAACTTCCTATATAC
>NZ_JBALLY010000117.1:12512-13000 GCF_036963045.1 Bacillus sp. JJ864
CGTTGATTTATTTTATTTTAAATGTTACACTCTTAATTAATAAAGAAAGAGTAGCGAAAAAACCCTTAAGCTTGTAAGTTTTCTGAAAATTAAGTTTTCGAAACCTTTTTAACTTTCATTGACATTCTTGTGCTGCTCCCGCTCTTTCTTTATCCTTGCAAGAAGTCGTCACAAAGCTAGGACTTTGGGGCGGCTTTTTTTATTTTATTAAAAGAAATTACTATGAAAACAGATACCCTCAAATATTCACTGAAAATAGTACTGCACCGTTTATTTATCACAATTAAAAACCCCCTCAAAATATGACCAACGTACAGTCAAATACCATATTTGTCCATATACATGTAATAAGTTCATTCTGTCCGTCGAAAGGAGGGAGACTTTTTGGAATCATTTTCTTTTGGAAAGAACTGCAATTCTTATTATTTTCCCTGTGCGTTTCCCGTTCCGGATCCCGGATATACTGGTTCCACTGGAGCTACTGGACC
>NZ_JBALLY010000118.1:0-1191 GCF_036963045.1 Bacillus sp. JJ864
ATATATATCCTACTTACCTAACTAACACGTTTAAACTTTTCAAAACCGCCCCATACTTATAAAAAAACAAGATGGGGGATTTGATGATGATAAAGAAAAAAATTGGTTTAAAAATTAATACGACGCACGGTTTTACACCGAAACAATTACGTAAACTTGAAAAGAAAGCCAAACATGTAGAAGATCGAATACGTATTACAGCTGTACGACTCATCATGGAAGGCTACATGACGATTCAGGTCGCACAATTATTAAATATCGCTCGTCAAACCGTTAGTATATATGTAAAAAGATTTGAAGCAGGGGGAATCGAATCCCTATTAGAACGTAAACCGTTACCTGGTAAAAAACCATTTTTGACAGATGAAGAACAGGTAAAATTAAAGGAGTTTATTTTAACAAAACATCCCTTTGATTTTGAAATTTCTCAAGCTGCCAATTGGACAATTAAAACAATTAGAGAAGTTATTGAACAGCAATTTTCTGTATCTATGTCTTCAGAAGGCGTGAGAAAACTCCTCATTCGCCTAGGTTTTTCGCATACTCGTGCAACATACGTATTAGAAAAAGCAAATGCAGAAAAGCAACGTGCTTTTCAAAAAGAAGTGGATATGATTCAAAACTTAGTAAAAAAAACATTTTAAACGATACTGTTCTTTTATATGAGGATGAGTGCCACTTTCGCGAAAAGCAAACACCTACATCCACATGGTTTTTAAAAGGAAAACAAAGAAAATTTTCTGTTTATGGAAATCCATTTTCTGTATCCTTATTTGGTTCAGTTGATGCGGAAACAGGGGCATTTCTTTGCATGGAAGCAGAAAAATGCAATGCCCAAACATTTCAACAGTTTCTTACATACGTACTCGATAAAAACAAAGAAAAGCATGTCATCATGATAGTAGACAATGCAAAATATCACCACGCCAAAGTACTACAAGATTTTTTAAAACAGAAAGGATCCCGTTTGACATTACTATTTTTACCACCCTATTCACCCAATTTAAATCTTGTAGAACGAGTATGGAAGTTGTTAAAAGAGACCATTTTGGCCAATCAAAGCTATAAAAAACGAGAAAACCTAATTGAAGCAATTGAGAAATTTCTACAGAATATCGTTGAAAATCCAACAAAAATCTTAACCAGAATTCGTAAAGCATGGATGTTAGGATTTTAAGTTGTAATTATATA
>NZ_JBALLY010000119.1:0-8177 GCF_036963045.1 Bacillus sp. JJ864
TTGCTAACTGCTCTTTTTAATGCAAGCTCATATACCGAAAGTGTATTTTTAATCCACCAGTTCAATAAATTGTAATATTTATCTATTAAATTACAATGAAATATATGGTATTATTTTTATGAACAGCACATGTTATATACATTATGCACCATGTAGAAAGCTCTAGCTGTATTAAGGTTAGGGCTTTCCTCTATTTGCCATCCAAATACATATTTCTATTCAAAAAGATTATTTTACAATTAATATATTCTAACTATAGGAGTGATTACTATGAACAAAATTGATAGCTTTTTCGAATCATCATTAAGTACATGCAAGACATTACAATTAAGTTTAATCCCAAATATATCTGGAAAAGAAGAAACTGTACCTCATAAGCTAGTTTCTTATGATTTCAAAGAAACTGTTACTGGTTATCTATTAGAATTGAACTTAGAAAATATAGAAACAAAAGAACAATATATTTTTACATACAATGATATTCAAAAAATAGAATATCATGGTGAATCTACACATCAAAATCAAAAATACTATGTATACTGTTTAAATAAACACTTATATACTAAACAACATTAGTTTTCTTTAAAATATTTTTTTGCTAGCTTCTATTTTTAATACATCTTCCGCAAACCGTAACTGCTATCCTATATACGAATCATTTTCATTTCCACCTGTTGCAAGTCAATCGCCAACACGTTGATTAATATCTTGTAAAAACTGCAAAGTTAATTACGATTTTACTATTTGTCAATACCCGTCTTCCTCTTCACATAACGTACAAAGTTTAAAAGACGAACACTTTCCGTGAACCGTTCCCTTTCCCATATTACGAAAGAATTTCATGAACCAAAAATTTCTTCAGGTAAACGATTAATTGTCATTCCTAAAATTACATTACAATTTCTAAAACAAC
This sequence comes from Bacillus sp. JJ864, assembly GCF_036963045.1. NCBI lineage: Bacteria > Bacillati > Bacillota > Bacilli > Caryophanales > Bacillaceae > Bacillus > Bacillus sp. JJ864. Next base: position 914 of record NZ_JBALLY010000119.1, read on the forward strand.
AACTTAATTGAGTTAATACAGACAAAGAACGTTATGGAAGTGAACATAATGACTTTGACTTGGTTTGCCCTACTTTAACGGTAATCCCTGCAATTTTAGAAGTTTGACACAGCTATGAAAAAAGCTTATAAAGAAAAGTGGAGTTCCTGATATTCGCTTTCATAATCTTCGACATACACATGCTACTTTAATGCTAAAACAAGGAATACATCCGAAGATTGTCAGTGAGCGATTAGGACATAAAAGAGTAGGCATTACAAGATGAAGTGCACCCCAATTGTTAGACACAGTCTAACAATTGGAGGTGCTTTTCTTATGACTAAATTTACAATTGAAGAGAAATTACAAGCTGTAAAACGTTATTTAAATGGTAAAGAAAGCCAAAAAAATATCGCAGATTCTATCGGAGTGGCTCTCCCTGTTTTTCGAACATGAATTCAACAGTATCAATTTCATGGAGAAAAAGCTTTTAATAAAAGCTATACATCATACAGTTTGCAGTATAAACTAGACATACTTAATTATATGAACGAACGAGGGACGTCTATTAGAGAGACAGCTGCAATTTTTAACATCCCAGCACCTTCTACGCTATTTCAATGGAAAAAGCTATTAGAAACGAAAGGAATGGATGCCCTTGAACAAAAGAAAAAAGGGCGTCCATCTATAAAAAATAAAAACCATAATATAACCAAAAATCAAGGAACCGTTGAAGGTTCAATAGAGGCACTACAAGCGGAAAATGAGCGTTTACGTATGGAAAATGCGTATTTAAAAAAGTTGAATGCCTTAGTTCAAAACAAGGAAAAATCACGAAACAAGACAAAGCCCAAGTAGTCTATGAATTAAGGCATGAATTTTCGATAAAAATGCTACTTCAGCTCGCTGATATTCCCCGTAGCACGTATTATTATTGGGTGAAAAATGTTGATCGTCCTGATCCGGATACAGAGTTAAAAGTATTGATTCAATCTATTTATGACGAACATGAAGGACGTTATGGCTATCGTCGTATTCGTGATGAACTTACGAATCGCGGACACAAAGTAAATCATAAAAAAGTACAGCGTATCATGAAAGAACTAGGGTTAAAATGCCTTCTCCGTATGAAAAAATATCGCTCTTACAAAGGAACAGTTGGGAAGATTGCACCGAATATTTTAGAACGAAACTTCCAAGCTGAAAAACCAAATGAGAAATGGGTTACGGATATTACAGAGTTTAAATTATTTGGAGAGAAGTTATATTTATCACCGATGTTGGATCTATTTAATGGAGAAATTATCACGTATACAATTGGTTCACGACCAACGTATTCACTTGTTTCAACAATGCTAGATCAAGCTTTTGAGCGTTTAACGGACGAAGATACTCTTCTTATTCATTCTGATCAAGGTTGGCACTATCAAATGAAAAAATATAGCCACGCCCTTAGTGAACGTGGCATTACGCAAAGTATGTCTCGCAAAGGAAATTGTTACGACAACGCTGTTATTGAAAATTTCTTTGGTATCATGAAATCAGAATTTCTTTATCTAAAAGAATTTGAAAGTGTTGAACACTTTCAGCAAGAACTAGCCAAATATATAAATTACTACAACAACAAACGAATTAAAGCAAAACTAAAAGGCATGAGCCCGGTACAATACCGAGCTCATGCCCAAAAATCCGCTTAATGGAATAACATGTCTAACTTTATGGGGTCACTTCAAGAGCCGGATTTTTTATTAAATCATTACAATCTAAACTAATATTCTTTCTATTATTTTTGTTTTCTCTTTTTCACAAGAAAATATAAAACAAATAATACAATTATAATTGAGGCAAAACTTATAATAGTATAAATTCCTGTGCCAATATTCATTATTTCACCCCACAATTACGTGTTATATTTCACCAATTACCATTATCCCACGCTGTATCATTTCCGACATATAGTCTATGGTAAAATGTTGTAGTATAACCTCCTACTGTTCCGGTAAATCTTAAATAACCATATGCATTGCTATCGTAAGTTTCAGAATCTCTAACTAAATCTAAATATACATTTGATAAACTACCTACACCACTAATATCCCATTCATATATTCTACTAAGACTATCATATCCACCTTGTACATTTGTATAATCCGCTTTAAAACTAGAATATACAACTCCACTTAAACGAGAAACGTTCCGACCATAATAACTAACATATCCTGAACCAGTTCTAGAAGTGCCTCCTGAAACAGTTTCTTGTTTATCAGTAGATTTAACCCTCTCTACAGTGCCACCTGAAGCGGATTCTAATGTAACAGATCCATCTAAATACGTAGTTTTTCTTTCAGTACAAAGTATTCCATTTTCATCCCAATAACTCTTGGATTCTGTTCGTCCAGTACCTGCCATTGCAGGATTTTGTGCATCTAATAATTCACCTCGATTAACTTTTTCAGTTAATTTTACCTGAGTTTCTTCCGGAATCCCACCTCTGGTAAAATTCTTTTTTATTTCTTTTATTAATTCTTCACTAAGTACTTGTTGCTGTTGTTGTTCTTGTGTAACAGAGGTTTTTTCCATAGCTGCACTACTAATAGTAGGTAACCCACCTAGTGTTATCCCCAACGCTAATACAGTTGTTAATGCTTTTTTCATTAATAATCCCTCCTATACATAATAAACAGATATTCCGGAAAATATCACCTGTAAAATAACATATTTTTCTATTAATATATTATATATTTAATTTTCTCAACATTTGTAATGATAGAAATGAATTTTCTGACTTTTAACTTAACCTAGTTTTTATTAAGTCCCCCACAAGAGTCAGCTCTTATATTATCTAAGCCAACTCACGTATGACTCATCAAAATACATCGAACCGACTTATATTCAATTAAAATAACCAAGTCCGCAAAGGGAACTGGGTTTTATTTCAACCTATTTAACATACACATAAGCTTCATTTGCAGTTATATAATATGTTTTCCCTTTGCTGTTATGAATTTTGTACTGTGCAGAACCATTAACCATGATTTTCGCATCAATAGTGAATCCCCATCCTTCATCCAGGGTTCCTGCAACATCTTTATTCGCCCATGAAGGGGAATCATAGAATCGAAGGTTGTCCACTTTTGATATAACACGGCTACCAGTGACAGAAGAAGTCTTTTCCCCTTCATAACGAATGTACGATGAGTCGTAATAAATCCACTCATTTCCTCCAAGATTTAACCAGTTTCCTACTTTAGCATAAACTTTATATGCTTCGCCTTTTTGAAGCTTACGGATAACTCCATTACTTGTTGACGGTCCAGAACGAAGATTTACATTATAACCATTGATATAGGCGACTCCATTTGCACCTTTCACATCTTCAGAAGGTTGCTGCGATTTAGTTTCAACTGATACAGAACCGCCATTATATGCACGTTGAACATCTGCTCTGAATTGAGATTCTGAAACGCCATGACTACGAAGGTAATCAAGTGGGTCTTCATGATCTGTGCCACCTAGCTTGTATGTGATGTCTTTATGAGTCCACAAACCTTGCGCTGGGATAATACCTCTATCACGTAAAATATCTGCCAACAGATTCACATATCGCTCATAAGAGCGCTTGAATTTCACTGGATCACTCGTTTCACATAATTCTACATGAACGAAACGAGCGTTTGCTACTGGCCCAGCTCCCCAAGCGCGGTACTTTGTACTTGCGATTTGAATATTTTCATCCCAATCAGTGGCATAATGAACAAAAGCTGAACGCCATGTCCGAGTTTCATAACGTTGGATATTAATAGCTGGTGCCCCAGGTGTTGCTGTACTATGAGCCACAACTCCCTCGTATGCACCAACACCATTTCGATACCCTTGCTGCACTGTAATATGATAATGACAAATATGTTGCTAACATATATTTTTCTTGGCTAATAAGTTTATCAATTAACCAATTGATCTGCTCTTCTGGAATAAATGTAATTTCTCTCACAGGTCTTTTAGGTAGACCTTTAACTCTAGATCCAACGTTGTAATCATATTCATAATCATCGTCATCCGCACAATATTCAAGTGCTGAACGAAGTGCGCTCATAATACCGTTTACTCTAGAGTTTGACATTCCCATATCTTGAAAAATAATAGATAAATTTCGAATGTCCTTGCGTGTTAATTCAATAAGGTTTTTATTTTCAAAATACTGATGAACAATGTATATAACAATCCTTAAATCCCATTTATATTGTCTTATTGTACTTTCGGCTCTTCCTTCTGCCTTCTTTTCTATTAAGAAATCTTTAACGAGGTTTTTATTTTCTTGACTAACATGCTTATTATAAATCTTTTGATCTACAATTCTTTTCATGATGAATCTCCTCCTCAAAGTAAAAAGAAGAGCGATGAATATCATCGTTCTTCTCTTATTCAAAGCCGTATTTTGTTAAAAAACAATTTTTATTCTTTTTCTGTTACGTGTTTCTTGTACATCATTTTTTATTATTCGTTTCTCGTATCTCTTACTAATAATGATTAGTGAGAATATAATAATCCAACTAGCTGGCGATTGGTAGTCCCATCTGAACTCTGAAACAACTAAATGATGGATATAGTATACGAGTAAAGAAATTTTGTAAATATTTATATTCCGCAAACAATATTTGAACACAATACCGGAAATAATACCGTATAAGGTAGATAAAACAACAATACCAATTAACCCACAATCTAGATAAAAATTCATTACGTGTGTGTATAGGGCGTTGAAAGTTTGATCGGTACCGATTTGAATGTTTGGAACAGTAAAAGAAGACGTTGTATAATTTGCTGAGTTAAGCGCAATAGATGGATCATGTAAAAATGAACTTAAAAAAGAAACAATAACTTCTTCTATACCAGCAAAACTGGATCTTCCAAATGTATATCCAACTGAATCAGCGATATTTGAAGTTAAGAAATAATCAAGTGCTCGTAATGGACCAGTAAAATAAACAATCCCTTGCTTAAATGAATAGTTAACAAACGTATCCCACATCTGATAAAGACTTGGATTTTCTAATCCTATTCGACGTGCTGATGTCGAATTCATTACATACAATAAGACGAAGATACCGATTATAAAAAGTATCGATTTCTTTAAAGTACTTTTACGTATATGGAACTTTGGTATCTGTTTAAATTTACTAAAACTTTTCTTGAATGCAACGGCAATCAGGATGTATATAAGTAGGTCAAAATAAATCAAACGCCCATTGCCAATGAAACTAAAAAGAACACAGTTTAATAATGAGATTACTAAAGATACATTTTTTCGTCCGTAAATAATATAATTCACCATTACCATGATCACCGATATCATCATTATCGGTTTTATAATCCAATTGTAAAACAGCATTTCATACGTACTGTTAAACAGTAATCCAACAGTATAAACAATTCTTCGTTGGTCATCCAGTGTCATTGAAGACAATAGAGAACTGTATTTTAGATAATAGAAAAACAAAATCGCAAAAATAATGAACTGTAATATTAGGAACCTTTTTGAATTTAACTTTGTAAAAGAATTATCATTTGTAATAATACTGTCATTTTCTTTTATCAATATTTTAGATGAATCAATAAGAATACATCCGATTCCGAAACAAAATAGACTTAATAAAATTGTGAAATAAGTTTTTTCGGAAACTTCATATAATCCAAACGGATTACTTAATGATATCAAAATCCAAAATCCCCAAAATAACATGTAAAAACTTATTGGGTTATAAAACCTTCCACTCCGCAACTTTCCAAAAAATACAAAAAACATAATAATAGCAATAGTTAACAAAAAGACCAAAAATATCCACCTCCTAATATATTATAGTAACAAAAATTTATTACAATTTATATATTAAGAGGTAAATATTTCTTTTTATTAAACTGGCGTTCCCATTAAATCTTTCCAAATTGACCCATTCCAATATATTTGTTTTCCTAGTGTTGTATCATAATGTTCATGATTTATGAAAGGTGATATAGGTCTACTATGCGATGGTCCCATCGAATAACATTTTTCATACATTGTATTTTGAACGCTAAGTTGATCATTTAACAGAATTCTAGTTGGATCTACTTCAGAAAATTTAACTCTTGTTGAGTTAAATACAGTAGCAACATAGTTTGATGATGCACTTGCTTTAATATTTTTCATGCTTACATCATTACAGTCTTTTATCTGACAAGCCGTGTGTACGTATGCTTTGATATTTAAATCTCTTAATCTAACATCATTACAAGCCTCAATATATAACCCACGTGCGGCTCGATTTACGCCGTTATTTTCGAATGATATATTACGTATATTAGCACCTGTTATTCTATACAAATTCATGATTCTTTCATAATCATTCATAGTATATTTGCTATTTAATACAACATTATTAATAGTTAAATTTTTACTGTTTTTATTTCCAACATTTAGATAGTATGTATCGAACAATGATACATAGTTGGACGAGAATGTAGATTCATTATCTACAAAAACATTTTCAATCGATAGCCCATCAAATCCTTCGCTATTTTGAAGAAATTGTATTACAGCACTTCCGTACCAAGGCATTGTCACATTAACTCCATCGATAGAAACATTTCTAAACGGTTTACCATCGATTCTTAAGAATACAATATGTCTTTCAGCTTTGCCTTTTACATTTTTAATTGTAATGTTGTCTGCACCTATCTGAATACCAAATGAGTTAGGACTAACTAAATTTGCTTGATCTATATTAAATACTACATTATCAATACTTGTGTTCATACACGATGAAGCTATTGCCACACTAATTTTACCAATTGCTTGTACATTGTTTATCATAATATCGCTAGCATCCATTGCATTTACAACAGATAGAGCATCATTTGTATATGACTCGCCTTTAATTTTGTTTATCATTAAATTAGATACTTGAGCTTTAACCAATCTTTTACCAAAATTATATCCATCGACGTTTTCAATTATTATTTTAGCGCTTGAAAAACCTGCCAGATAAAGTGCCGCTGTATCTTCGAAAACGATATTTTCGTTGTCATCAATATTGTGAAATTCTTTAACATTAACATTTCTAATCGTTCCACCTTTTAATACACCTGTAATATTGGTGTTACCTACATATAGCCCATTTAAGCTACCCGCTCCATCCGTTATAACGCCATTTCCTTTTTTGAGAATGTTTTCAAAATCAATCCCATCAATATCTATACTGTTTCCTTGGTTAGTGATATAGACAATTGTTGAACTTGTTGTTGGATC
>NZ_JBALLY010000119.1:8220-10519 GCF_036963045.1 Bacillus sp. JJ864
GAACTTGTTGTTGGATCCATGTCTTTTACATTTATAAATTTACAATTTTTCAATTTAACTGTTCCTAAGTTTTCACGGAATAATAAACCTTTACTAACAGGCTTGTTATTAAAATCAAAAGTAATATTTTCGAACTCTACATTTATATATATATCAAACGCTGTGTTACTACTTGGTAAATCGACTAATATAACAGAACCCTTTGTTCCTGTAATCTTTTTAGGAACACCACTATCAACATTGATAGTATCTGTTATCCTATATATCCCTTTTGAGACAAGAAGAGAGTCATAATTAGAATTTAAAGCGCTAGATAATGGTTTATTATTAGATAATGCAATGGTTATTGCCCCGAATTTCTTTATGTTTACTGCCATATCTTCAATGATTTTTTGTTGTAAATCAATTAAATTTGCATTCTTTTTAAAGTCGCTATCTGCGCGATCTTTAAGCGTCTCGTGAACATTACCATCTGCGTCCACTCGCGCTTGTTTCGCTTCAGGTCCCGAATCACCATTTATAACTATGGTATCTACTTGGGTTTGTACATTATTTGATAAGTCGTTAGCCTCTTTTGCTAGTTCTTTTGCTTCAATAGAGTCTCTAACTGCTTGCTCGCTTTTTTCTTCAATATCATTATGTGTTTTTTCGAGCATGTCCCAGTTTTCGTTCGTCTTATTTCTAAAGTGTCTATCTTGCGCTGTGTTTCCCCATCGATGTAATGTTATTGGCATTATTTCACCTTCCTTAAAAAAGAGAGCGAAACGCCATTGCCATCAACTTAAGGAAATGTATAAAATAACAAAATTAAGAAACCCTTTCATGCAGTACTGCATGAAAGGGTTTCTTAATTTATGTCTACAAACAATTGCATGTTAGTTGAAGAGTTACGCATACTTGGTGAAGAATTTCGAAATACATTCTCTGTTCCTCATCTACAGGAACTTACGTATCAAACGGGTATGATTCAACGAAAACGAAAGTTTCGGGCACAGGATATTGTATCACTCTGTGTGTTTCTTGGTCAGACAATCAGCTCTGAGTCCTTAAAAACTGAACGAAGCAACAGGTACTTGCATCTCAACTGAGGCGCTCAATAAGCGTTGGAATGAGCGAACTGTGGCGTTCCTCAAAGAGTTGTTTCTGCATGCTTTTCGGAAAAAAGTGTGTCCCACTCCATCATTATCTAGCCGATTTACACGAATTCGCATTTTAGACTCGACATCCTTTCAATTGCCAGCTTCCTATGTAGAGAGCTATAAAGGATCTGGGGGTAGCGGTTCTGAAGCAGGTGTGAAGATTCAGTTGGAGTATGAGCTACTCTCTGGAGAATTTCTAGAAATGGAGATAGACCACGGCACTAGTAACGACGCAAAATATGGGCGAGAGCGAACCAAGACTCTGCAAGCGGGGGATCTCGCACTCCGTGACCTTGGTTATCATTATATTCGTGATTTAGACCATATCACAACGTGTGGGGCTTACTACATATCTAGGATTCGGTGGAACACGCAAGTGTATCAAAAAGGAGAAGACGGGAATTGGATCTTATTAAACATAGAAACTTTAACGAAGGATTTACAAGAAGGAGAAACCCTAGAGTTGCCAGAAGTGTACATCGGATTGAAATACAAACATCGAACTAGGCTGGTCTTATATCGTCTAACACAAAATGAGTGGAATAAACGTTTGGCACATCATAAGAAAACGAACAAGAAGATACCGAAGGCTGCGAGCAGAGTAAACCTATTAGTAACCAACACTTCTTCAGAGAAACTGCCAGCTACAGAGGTGTACGCCTTCTACTCGTTACGATGGCAAGTAGAAGTTCTGTTTAAAACATGGAAATCTATTTTTCGAATTCATGACATCAAACCAATGAAGTTAGAACGATTTCAGTGTCATTTGTATGGCCAGCTCTTGCGCTTATGTTTGGTGGCAAGTACTACATACCAGATGCGGAGGCTTTTGTGGGAGAAGCAACGGAAGGAAACGAGCGAATTGAAATGTGCCTATATGGTGCAAATCTATCTCACAAAAATACACACCGCACTCTTTTGTACTTTCCAACATCCTGTTTCAGTGCTTAGCAGGCTCTTTCAAGATGTCAGTAAGAATGGAAAAAAAGCGCGGCGGTACCGAAAAGCAACGCCGTTTGAGATTCTAGGCTTATTAGAGACATCAACGGCCCAGCTTCCAGTGGCTTCATAAAGTATGTACCAAGGGAAGCTGTATTTGAGTATGCCCAAAATATATTGATTTTACTCAAAGACCGTAAAAAAAAAGTGTCCCTGATGCC
>NZ_JBALLY010000119.1:10563-30998 GCF_036963045.1 Bacillus sp. JJ864
GGCATCAGGGACACTTCTCTAAAGTTGATGGCAATGGAGCTTAGGGCTCTCTTTTTTTATTTGTAATATCGACAAAATTTGACAATAAACAATTAGTTATCTTGTTATTATAACTATGAGATATAACATAGTTATAATAGGAGTGTAATTAATGAATAAGAAGATTTTAACAGCATTAGCTTGCAGTGCTGTAATCCTGGGTCTATCTGCTTGCAATTCCAATGAGAAGACAACATCTGAACAAAAGAAGAATGAACCAACTTATCAAAAAGAAAAGGAAAGTCCTAAACAAAAAGTTGCCTTCAAAGATGTGACTACAGATCAATATTTACAGAATTATAACAAAAGCAAAGATGAATTAGCTGGACAAGGAATTGAGATATTACCTTTTAAATTTGAATTTGAAGAAAGCACTAAAACTTATAGATTCTATTACACAAAAGAAGATGACTATGGTAAAGGTGGTGCAAAATGGGTCACTGTTGGTTTAAGAAGAGATGGGAAAACTATTGATCATCTTATTTATAATGGTGCACCTGATATTAATACAATTAAAGCTATGGTGAAAGCTACAGGGGTTACATGGTCTGATAAATTAGAAAAAATGATCGAAGGAAAAGAATCTAACAAAGAAAGAGATGAAATGAAAGTTGACGGAGTACAGATATCTATATTTGGAAGTCCGACCGACATTAATGTCATGGTAAATGCGCCAATGAATCTTTAATAAAAGTAATAATTTAATAAAAAAAGAGCCCAATGGCTCTTTTTTTATATACCCGTACCAGGATCAACATTTCTTTTACACACTAACATGCTGCAGAACCTCCTGGATCAATCGTTTTGTGTCCTCCTGGTTCTTTCATACGTCCTCCACCAGGATTAGGGTCACTATCTTTAAATCCCATTCCACCACCTGGATCTTGAGAAAGTATTTTCCCTCCACCTGGACCCGGATCAAAAGTATTGTAATTAAGCACCCTCACCATTTATCCCAACCTACACCTGGATCAGAATCTAAAACTTTACCACCTGTTCCTCCAGGATCGCCGATATACTTCCAACCACCTCCTGGATCAATCGTTCTATGTCCTCCACCACCTGGAGTTTCTTGCAAACTTCTCATGTTTCATCCTCCTAAATTAAAAATATGGAACCACTTTTATTGTATCTCATTTTTCTGATATACAAAATATGTAACTGTATAATCAAATTCAATTATTTATGCTAAAATGAATTTGTCGCTGATATGTCCAAAAATGCAATTTCCATAACAGCAAAATTACAACTAGACTTACACAACATGAATCAAAATAGACGAAGGAGTGTTAGATGTGAGAGGACATGTCACTAAAAAGGGAAAGAAATGGTACATTGTTGTAGATACCGGTGTAGATCCGATTACAGGGAAACGTAAACAAAAATGGTTTTCTGGATACAGCAAGAGAAAAGAAGCGGAAGCTGACTTACAAAAAAATTAGTAGAAATACAAGAAGGCTCTTATATCGAGCCCACAAAAATGTTAGTGCATGATTTCTTTATTCAATATCTTGATGCCAGAAAGATAAATCTTAAAGAAACCACGTATTACAATTATCGTAAACATATTAACAATCATATTATACCAAAACTGGGTAACATTCCAATACAAAAATTAAAAGGAATTGATTTAGAAAGATTCTATACCTATTTAACTGAGAAAATGAAGCCTGTTACTGTGAGAAGTATCCACCAAATCATTCGTACTGCTCTCGCTTACGGTGTTCGGCATGGAATTGTAAAAAAGAATGTAGCTGATGTTGCTAGCCCTCCTAAGGGTGTAGAAAAAACAATTAACACATGGTCTGAAGAAGAAGTATTACGATTCTTAGAATGCGCAAGAGAAAGCCGATACTATGTAGCATATCTCCTTGCAATTACTTGCGGTATGCGTAAAGGAGAAATATTAGGCCTTCAATGGAAAGATATTGATTTTGAAAGACGAACACTTTCTGTGAACCGTTCCCTTTCTCATATTACAAAAGAATTTCACGAGCCTAAAACTTCTTCAAGTAAACGATTGATTGTAATTCCTGAAATTACATTACATGCTATAGAAGAACACTATGAAAAAATAAAAGAAGAAAAAGAGAGATATGGAAGTGAATATAATGAATATGATATGATTTGGTCTGCCCTACTTCTAACGGAAATCCATGTAATTTCAGAAGTTTGACACAGCTATGGAAAAAGCTTATAAAGAAAAGTGAAGTTCCTGATATTCGCTTTCATGATCTTCGACATACCCATGCTACATTAATGCTAAAGCAAGGAATACATCCGAAGATTGTCAGTGAGCGATTAGGACATAAAAGAGTAGGCATTACATTGGATACTTACTCTCACGTTGTACCAGGTCTTCAAGAAACAGCGGTGGATCAATTTGCAAACGAATTATTCGGAGAAAAAAACGTTCGTTAGAATTTCGTTAGAAGTTTTGTATTTTCAACGAAATTACCACCTAAAAAATCACAAATATAATCATAGTGAAAAGGAGTCAAAAACATGAAAGAAATCAAGTCTGACAAGGAGTTTCGCGACATTATCGCAAAAGAAAATCCAGTAGTAATTAAGTTCTTCACAACATGGTGCCCAGATTGTGTGCGCATGGACAATTTTATCGGTGATGTAATGGAAGAGTTCAATAAATTTGAGTGGTATTCCATTAATAAAGATGAGTTCCCAAGTATTGCGGAAGAATATCAAGTAATGGGAATTCCAAGTTTATTAGTGTATCAAAACGGTGAAAAACTTGGTCATTTACATAGTGCAAATGCAAAGACTGAAGAGCAAGTAACTGAGTTTTTAGAGGTATATTAATATAATATAAACAACTTAAAGCACTTAGAAGCATATCTAAGTGCTCTTTTGTCTTTTTTGCCCTCACGAAACAATGTTCTCCCTTTCTTAAAATGCTAAAAGTACACAACAATGTTTGTATAGACCCACACGACTTTCGTTTGATACGCTTATATATAGAGAATCTTTGAAAGAAAGGTGAGTGAATAGTATGGAATCACTTTCTAACAAAGCTGCTGATAAAGGGGCTATGCTAAGTATTGTTGCCTATATATTTTTATCAACTGTTAAAATTACAATAAGTTACATAGCCGTTTCTAGCGCATTGCGTGCAGATGGTTTTAATAATTTAACCGATATTGGCGCATCATTAGCTGTATTAATTGGGTTAAAAATTTCCCGAAAACCTCGTGATCCAGATCATCCATATGGTCACTTACGCGCGGAACAAATCGCTTCACTCATCGCATCCTTTATTATGATGACTGTTGGACTTGAAGTTATCGTAAATGCTGTTCAATCCTTTTTCAAGGAAGAACAGACACCCCCTAATTTAATAGGAGCTTGGGTTGCTTTGTTTTGCGCTGCTATTATGTATAGCGTATACGTTTATAATCGTAAAATTGCCAAGGAAACAAAAAGTAAAGCACTAGAAGCGGCTGCAAAGGATAATTTATCTGATGTTCTCGTAAGTGTTGGGACCGTTATTGGTATTTTCGGTTCACAGTTTCAAATGCCTCTTCTTGATCCAATTGCGGCACTTATTGTCGGTATCATTATTTGTAAAACTGCGTGGGATATTTTCAAAGAAGCATCACATCTATTAACAGATGGCATTGATCCAGACAAAATGAAGCAATATGCCGAAACAGTTAAAACTATTACAGGCGTTGAACACATTGTTGACATTCGAGCACGCATGTATGGGAATCAAACGTATGTTGATATTACTATCGAAGTAGACGCACACATGGATGTAAGTGAAAGCCATCGTATTACTGATGAAATTGAAGAAAAACTGCAACATAAACACAATATTTGGCACACACATATTCATGTAGAGCCAATGCAAAAAGAACCTATGCTCTCATAGGTTCTTTTTATGTAATACAAAATGGATTAAAATGAATCATTACGAATGATTGATTAACTTGATACAGAAGATTTATTGTCGGCTACATGCGGGAGAAATGTTTGATGAAACATGATACATAAAATAAGCCAACTTCCTCCAGCAGCCCAGCCCGCTAAAATATCAGATGGATAATGTACTCCTAAATATATTCGACTAATAGAAATGGAGAAGATAAGAAAGCAGGCAATCACAATCAGCAGTAATTTTTGATGCAATTGTAGGCGATGTTCAGTAATTGTAATGTATGCAATAAACCCAAGAAATGCAACAGCATTCATCGCATGTCCGCTCGGAAAACTGTAACCTGTCGCAGTAACAAGTTGTGATATATCGGGCCTTGGTCGTTCATACCATACCTTTAATATATAGTTCAAATAGCGCGAACCATAAAAATTTATCATTAACAAAATCGCTGTCATGTATCGTCTTCGAATCAAGAAATACATAAACAGGATAAGCAATACAGGAAAATATACCTTTTTTGAGCCAATGTAAGACATCCATACAAAATAAGCAGTAAAATATTCATTACGAAAGCTTTGTATATAATTACTTACTACATGATCAAATTGATCAATAATAGATGTTTCATAAGAAAAAGATAGTACGACAAAACAAACGAGTAAAACAAAAAGTAGCATATATAAATGTCGATATCTCTTCATCTGCATAACCTCACTATACAAAAATGGAGCGGGTGTTTTATTTTCCCTCTCCATTTCTTTTTTATGCATAAATCATCAAGAAATATAACTGCTAATTTTTTGCTGCATTGTTGGAATGTCTTCACGCTTCACTGTGAAACGTAAAACTTTTTCATCCATATCTAAAGCTTCAGATAATAGCCCTGCAATTCCTCTTGCTTTTCGATCTACTTCCATCACAATTTCTAAACTATCATACGAACGAAGGATGATCAGAAGTTCTAATTCATCGAGCTTTCCATAATATTGTCCGGATACAGGAACAAATTCAAACTCTTGCGCGAATGGGACATGATCGCGCAGACGGTATGGAAGTTCTTCACATTCCGCTTGACGAAGACGAAATCCAAGATTTTGGACTGCCTCTAATACACTTTTTAATAACAAGTTTGGTAGTATTTGAATGTAATCCCGGTCACTTGGGTCAATACTGCGTTTAATATCTAGACCAGTCTGCACCCAAACGGTTTTCATTCCAAATGTTAACGGTGCTTCAATCGGCATTGGGAATGAAAATGGAATTTCTCGTTTTTCATTTATCCCGATAGTAATAGGAGTTGTTAAACGAACTTTCTTTAAGTCATATGTTGAACTTATTTTCTTATCATCCACTTCACGAATATATGTCGTAGACAACGTTAAATAAATACTATCAATTTCTTGTGCTACTGATCCGCCAGTAATATGTACAACCCCTGTAATTTCTTCACCGATAAGCCATTCTTCTTGTGTTAACACAGTGTCAACTTTTGCACTGCCAATACCAACGCTTGCTAAAAACTTTTGGAACATGTATCTCCCATCCTTTCTATTATACAGCGCACATCATCTATTAATTCTTGTACATTTTCATAATACGGCTCTTTCATTTGTAGCATCCGCATAATTACGTCAATACTATTTGCTGATAATGTTAATTCTTCGTGCCAAGGCCGTTCTTCTTTTGAAGATTCATAACTAGAATACAGCAAAAACAAAACGAAATGTCCAAGAGCATAAAAATCACTACGATAATGGATTTCACGCATATACGCTTGTTCCCCTTTATAACAATGAGCACGTTCATCATTTTCACCAATAAAGCGAGCTAATCCAAAATCAATAATAAATATTTCATCATCATTCATTAAAATATTAGGAATTCGTAAATCGCGATGCACAATACCTTGACTATGAAAATAGGAAACAACATGAAGCACTTTATATAAAATAAGAAAAACTTCTTTCTCTGTGTACATTTCTCCATACTCAAAAATAAAATCTTCAAATGTCTTTCCGCGCATTTCCTCCATTACAAAAAAAGATCCTTTTCTCCATGAAAAACTATGAAAGAAACGAGGAATTGCATGATGCTCTAACTGCTGTAAAATCATTTGCTCATATGTAAACGATTTCCTACCTGATGCGTAGCGCTGTTTACTTTTTCGAAGTTGTTTTAATACTTTTTCCTCACCAGACAACAAGTCAGTAACAAGATATGTAAAACCATAGCTCCCCATACCGAGAATACGCTGAATTTGATACCGCTGTGCAACGACAGTATCAATACACAGCGGCCGATCAAACCATGCTAATACTTTTTGAAAATTCATCAACTACTAGAGAAAAAGCTGCGACTTTTATGTTTTCTTTTATAATGCTGATGCCCATACCCATGAGATGGATGATGCTTATGATGATCGCTGCTAGAATACGAACGATGTCGATGACGATAATCACTACTGGAGTAAGAGCGGTGCTTATGCTTATTGCCTAGAATAGAATCAATAATTTTTTTGAACATCACTTCACCTCTTCAGAAAATTTTCACTTTTATTATACCAAATACAGCACGATATAGTGATATTAGTTTTATTATTTATACGATGCAAAAAACGACGAGTCTATCCCGTCGTTACTTTCCTTCATCATCTTCGTCAAATACTTCATCAATCATACATTTCTCTAACAAATAATCGAATGCAATGTCTGCAAGATCTTCAATTTCTTCGCGCTTTGGTACGTAGCCTCTTACAATTAATTGCTCATAAAAAAATTCTGCAATTTCTTCCGTATCAATCACGACTTCTATTTCCTTCATGAGCATCACCCCTTTAATTCTGTTTTATGAAGAAAAATAGAAATTATGTATAACAATAGAAAAACATTTTTCTTTTTTTGCTAGATATACAGGTTATATAAAAAAATCGTTTTGCATAAGATGTAGTACAAGCTATATAAAGGAGGAAAACACAATGGACTATAAACAAGAAATACTACATACAGAAGAAGATTTCATACATGAGGATGTGTGGGTGGACAAGCTAGTTTCTATATTTATTATCTTTTTAACAATTGTAGGCATACCATATACAACTTATATTTTCTTTCAATTCCTTCTCTCTTTCTAAATTATTTTTTCTCGGATAATTTGATTAAATAATTACGTACAACTTCCATCACAATTTTATATTCTTCATCTTGAAATGTTTCATACAATGTTCTGTAATCATTAAAAATATCTAACAAACCATCAATAATCTCTTTTCGATTCGTTTTTATACTTACTTTTTTCGAATTATTAATAGACTTTAATTTACCTAAATCAAGCTTATTCATACCTGCCTTATCTTGTTTCATCTTCTTTAAAATGACATTTGCAGTTTGTGCATTCGCAATCAGTGTCAAATCGGACTCATCCGCTTCGAGCCATTCACCATCTGTAATACGAGATAATTCATAAATTGTATCTTCCCAAGCATCATTTTTATAACGCCATACTTCCGTCCGGTAGCCAACAACACGAAATACATCTTTTTCATAGCCTGTAACTTGAACGAGGTCACCAAACGTAAATTTATAATGAAGTTCAATCCACTCTGATTCGCCATCTTTCATTTCTTGTTCCGTCACTAGCTGTAGTGTATGTTCTACATAAAATCCATCGTGATTGTTCACCTCATATACATAAACACCATCGAGCATTTTTATGTTCGTGATTTTTCCCACCGTACCATATAACGTAATCACGACTATATCTCCTATATTGTATTTGGGCTGCTTTTTTCTCGTCATGTCTCTCTCTCCTTTTGAAGTCGTGATTTTAAGTATGTGACGATAACAGTATATGCGACCCAATACGAAAACGCTTATCACATGAGGTTGTATACTTGAATATTTTTCATAAAAAATACACTCCTCTATTGGAGTGTATAAACATTGTTCCTAATTTAATTTTATATACATAGGCAACGTTCATCCTATCGCTCTTGTATATATAATTCCCAAGCACGATCAAAAATGCTCATACTATCTAATGAACCATTAAACTCTAAATACGAACTAATCTCATCATAATCCTCTGATTGCTTCGGAAAGCTATGATCTTCATACATAATTTCCGCCAAGTCGCATAGTTCATCTTTCAATAGCGCTGCACGGTGCTTCATCATGTAATGATAAAATGACTTTTTCAACAATATTCCCTACCTTTCTAACTTGGCTACATTATACAAGGCAAACAAGAAAAAAACCAGCATAAAAAATGCTGGTTAAAAATCAAAATAATTTCGTTTTAATAAACGCGGACGTTCCATGAGTTCTGTATATGTGACTTGTTTTGGCAAATCTTTCGTATAAATCAAAAAGAGCTGGTCTTCAATTTCTTTCACAGTAGTATCTGATTGATAATGCATTCCGCAATTTTGACATGCGATACAAGGTGTTTCTTCAATTGTAACTGTTTGTGTTCCATCTGGTAATTCCCAGTATACAGTATTTACACTTTCAATTGCTTCTTCACCTTCACACCACATACATCTCATACTGCATCTCCCTCAGTTTTTGTACTCTCATCTAATTTTGCCATTTGTGATTGATATTTTTTATCTTTCAACTGGTCACGTTTGTCACGTTTATCTTTTAATGAAGCATGCGTTGTATTTGTTTCATAATCTTTACGGCGGTTCATACGCTGTAAGCCTTCTGGTACAAGGTTAAACTTCTTATCACTCATCAGCGCTGCTACACCAACATCAGAGCGCTTTTCTTCGTAAGTAGGATAAATTTCTTTGAAATATCCTTCCGCTCTGCCTGCTACATAATTCTCTGGCTCTGGATACGTTGTAATCACACCTTCAAAGTTACGAAGAACAACTTTATCAGCGCTTTGTGAAATAATGTAGTTTGGCTGAACCGCAATTTTACCACCGCCGCCCGGTGCATCTACAACAAATGTTGGAACTGCATAACCAGATGTATGTCCGCGTAATCCTTCAATAATTTCAAGACCTTTTGATACTGGCGCACGGAAATGGCCAATACCTTCTGATAAGTCACATTGATAAATATAGTAAGGACGTACGCGAATTTTTACTAAATCGTGCATCAACTTTTTCATAATTGGTACGCTATCGTTAATACCTGCTAAAATAACAGCTTGGTTTCCAAGCGGTACACCTGCATTCGCCAACATTTCACAAACAAGTTTCGATTCTTCTGTAATCTCAATAGACGTATTAAAATGTGTATTTAACCAAACTGGATGATATTTCTTAATAATATTGCACAGGTTTTCCGTAATACGCTGCGGAAATACAACAGGAGCCCTTGTTCCAATACGAATAATTTCCACATGCGGAATTGCACGTAAGTTCTTTAAAATATACTCTAAAATGTTATCGTTAATAAGAAGTCCGTCACCGCCAGAGATTAATACGTCACGAACTTGCGGCGTTTCACGAATATAAGCAATCGCTTCGTCTAATTGCTTCTTTGGAACACCCATTCCAATTTGTCCACTAAAACGACGACGTGTACAATAGCGGCAATACATAGAACATTGATTTGTTACTAAGAAAAGAACACGGTCTGGATAACGGTGTGTTAACCCCGGAACTGGTGAATCTTCATCTTCATGAAGCGGGTCTTCTAAATCATACTTCGTTTTATATAATTCCTCTGAAATCGGTACAGATTGCATGCGAATTGGACAACGTGGATCATCTGGATTCATAAGAGATGCATAGTATGGTGTAATGTTTAATGGGATTGTCTTTGTTGAAATTTTAACACCTTCTTCTTCTTCTGGTGTTAAATTAATGACTTTCTTTAAATCATCTAATGTTTTAATTGTATTTGTTAATTGCCAAATCCAATCGTTCCATTGTTCATCTGTAACATTTTTCCATAATTCAATCTCTTTCCAATGACGTTCTGGTTTATATACGTCGTGTAACATTGCCATTCCCCCTTTTTCAAACGCTCACTAATTATTAAAGCAATAATCATGCCAACTTTAACAGTTACATCTAAATTTTGATCCTCTTCTATTCGTACAACCTTGGCTATTACAAGCTTCTTTACTATAAAAATATCGTTTTATACGAAAATAAAATAAAAATACCTCTCGGAAAAACAGAATTTTCTTTACTTTTATATATGTAAGCGCTCATTTATTGGTGCGAATGCACAAAAAGCTGCCAATTATTCGGCATATTTCCCATATTTATTTAATTTATACTGCAAAGTTTGTCTTGGAATACATAACAACTTTGCAGCTTGCAAAACATTTCCTTTCGCTTCTAACATTGCCTGTTCAATCAACTCTTTTTCCGTTTTATATAGCGCTTCCCGAAGCGGTAATATCGACCTTTTCTGCAGATGCGGCGTTTGTCGAAACGAACGTGGTAAACAAGATAGCGTTAGCATTTTCCCTTCTGCTACAATGACCGCATGTTCAATCATATGCTTTAATTCACGTACATTACCTGGCCAATTGTATTGAAGCAATCGCTTCTTTGCTTCTTCATCTATACCAATCACATTCTTTTTATATTCCTTGTTATAAGCCTTCAAAAAATGCGGCGCTAACAATACAATATCTTCTTTTCGCTCACGAAGCGGCGGAATAAATAAAGAAAACACATTTAATCGATAATATAAATCTGTACGAATTTTATTTTCACGAAGGCACTCATCTGGAGGTTGATTCATTGCAGTAATCACACGCACATCAACTTTTCTTGTTTTATTATCACCGATGCGGCGAATAACACCATCTTCTAGTATGCGAAGCATTTTTGCTTGTAAATCTAACGGCATCGAATTCAGTTCGTCTAAAAATAATGTACCACCGTCCGCAAGCTCAAATAAACCTGCGCGCTCTATTGCACCTGTATAGCTTCCTTTAGTTGTTCCAAACAGTAAACTTTCAAGTAATGATTCTGGCAAAGCAGCACAGTTTTGAGCGATAAACGCGTTATTTCTTCTTTTCGATGCTTCATGTATCGCTTGTACAAATAATTCTTTTCCCGTTCCTGTTTCCCCGTAAATCAGTACGTTTGCATTCGTAGTCGCAACCTTTTGCGCCAATTGTTTCGTTTGTAAAAAGCGCTTATCATTCGTTATAATCGTATCGAATGCTACATGTCTGTATGGTGCTTTTTTCAGTGATGACCGCTTCATTTTCGACTGCAAGTCAGCAATTTTTTCCGTCAACTTTTGAATAGTAGAATAATCTTTTGCAATTTCAACAGCGCCAGCAATGCGTCCTTCTATAAAAATAGGAAGTGTTGTATTCACCGTGTATACATCTTCTCCCCTTCGATTTTGATATCGCTGCACTTGGTGTAGGATTGGCTTTTTCATTTGCAATACCTTTAACAGTGTACTCGTTTCTGGCGTTAACGAAGGAAATGCTTCTAATAAATATTTACCAAGTACATCTTCTACATTCGATCCATCATGTTTTGCTGCTACTGTGTTATAAAAAATCGTAACTCCATTTTCATCTACTGCATGAATAGCTTCATCAATGCTACTTAAAATCGCTTCAATTACTTCTTGTGTTGAAATCGCCAGCAACGCATTCCCCTCCTTCGCTCAAAAATCAGCAATTACGGTGCCGAATTTTGAGCATCTACCGCTAAAATGAAACTCCCATCAGCGAAGATTTTTTTCTTCTACGCTTATGGAAGTTAAACGAATTGATTCTTTATGAACTGTTATCTACTAAATTTGTGATAAATCCTTTACCCAAACGTTCATATCCTCTAACTTATCAAAAATATAACAGTTATTCGCAAGTCGTCCTGTGTACGTATATCCAAGCTGATAAAACGCTGCGTTCATACCAAATGAAAGTGCCCGTGCGATTGTATACGAACAAAAAACACCTCTCTCTTGCAGTTCTTCTTCTAACTTCATAAGTAAACTTTTCATAAAACCATGCTTTCGATACTCTGGTAACGTTGCACAATTTGTTAATTCTGCATTTCCTTCTTTTACGTTTATTTCTGCTGAAGCAGTACTTATAATTTTCCCTTCTGTTTCATACACGTAATAAATCGTATCTTCCTTCATCGTTTTCACAATGTAATCGACTTCATTTAAAGGTGTTGGATAAATCTCAAATACTTTTCCGAATACGTCCGCAAGCTGCTTTGCATCCTCTTCTGTTGCTTTTCGCAATATAAACTGTACTGGTATTTCTTTTTCTATTACTTTCTTCGCAATTACACCACTCACAATTTCATCTTCCTCCACCCACTGCACGCTATTACGGCGCTCATCATCCCGATATTTCACCATAAAATATGCATCATGCCCTTGGAAATATTGCGGAATACTTGCTTCTAATATAAAGCCAAGAGATAGCCACATAGGAACATGCTCTTTCTTTCCTTTAATAATTAATTTCGCGAAAGAATGAGAGTTTGCGAGTTCTTCAACTCTATGCATTACTTGTTCGACATTTCCCTTATAATGATCAACTCGAATACGCTTATTAAAATAATCTAATGTACCTTCAACAGTATAGTACTTCGTCTGTTCTGCAAATTCTTCGTAATATTTCATTCTGCCACCTCGCACCAATCTAGCAGTGTGCATGCAATAATCTTTGCCGCTGCAATCATTTTATCAATTTCAATATATTCATTTGGATAATGCGCGACTTTCGTTTCACCTGGACCAAACACAATCGTAGGAATATTTGCGATTTGTGTAAATAATCCTCCATCTGTTCCCCACGGCGATGCCTCAATAATTGGCTCTTTACCTTCAATATGTACAAAATTGTCCTTTAACGTCGTGATAAGCGGATGGTTTTCTTCTAATTCACCTGGAACCCATCGAGCTCCAAACCATTCTACTTCTACCGGATATTCTACAAACCATGGATCTACCTGATTTAACTGTCCTATCCAATTTTCAAATTCTTTTTTTGCATCTTCCATACTTTCATTTGGCGCTACGCCATATCTTCCTTCTAAAGTAAGAAAATCAGGTACAGAACTTGGCCAACTGCCACCTTCAATTTTCCCGATATTAATCGGAATTGGAATCGGGATTCCTTTATATAACGGATCTGTAATCCGTTCATTTCGTTTTTCTTCTAGCTTCCTCACATGCCTCGTAACAAGCATACTTTTTTCAATAGCACTTACACCTTCATAACGTGTCCCGCCATGCGCGGCTTTCCCTTTTACAAATAAACGAAACCACATTGAACCTTGTTGTTTCGAGAAAAATTTCATATTCGTCGGCTCTGGGATAATTACACCATCTGCCTCGTAGCCCCGTAAAAGTGCCGCAAGCGTACCTGCGCCGCCACTTTCTTCTTCTATTACACTTTGAAAATATACATCTCCCTTTAGAGAAATGTCTGTTGCTACAATGGCTTCTATCGCCAACATAAGCGATACATTTCCACCTTTCATATCGGTTGTACCGCGCCCGTATATACGATTCCCAACTTTTTCTCCTGCATACGGATGATGCTCCCACTGCTTCAAATCTCCTTCAGGCACAACATCAATATGACCATTTAAAATCATCGACTTTCCGTCGCCGCTTCCCTTTAACGTTGCTACAATATTGGGACTATCATTAAAACTTGTACGCGGTGAGACGAAATACGGATGATCTTTCATTTTCGTAAACGAAGGTTCCCAAATATCCAAATCTAAACCAAGCTCACGCAGCTTTTCAATTACAACTGCTTGCGCACCGCTTTCATCTCCACTCGTACTTTTTTCTTGAATTAAACGTTTTAATAATTTCACACTCATATTTTCATGACTTTCAATATATTCACACACTTGTTTTTTATATTGCTCCAATTGTTACCTCTCCTTTCAGTCAATCACTAGTAAAGACGGACTTACATGAAAAGCAGCTTCTGTGCATTTTTTTACATCTTCTACTGTGTACGGACTCATTAATTCTTGTAGCACTAGTCCTTCCGGCATTACTTCCATTACTGCCATATCTGTAATAATTACGTCTACACATCGTTTTGATGTAAGCGGAAGCGTACATTCTGAAACAATTTTTGATTTTCCGTATTTATCGACATGATTCATGACAACGACAACACGTTTTGCTTTTTGCGCTAAATCCATGGCACCACCTATTCCTGGCACACGCTTACCAGGTACAATCCAGTTTGCTAAGTCACCTTTTTCACTTACTTGCAGTGAACCGAGAATGGTAATATCAAGTAATCCTTTTCGAATCATCCCAAATGCTGTACTGCTATCAAAATAACTAGCTCCGGCAATAATTGATGTTGGCAAGCCAGCCGCATTACATAAATTTTCATCCTCTTCGCCTTTTACAGGTGTTGGTCCCATACCAACGATGCCGTTTTCCGCATGAAACATAACATGCATATCATCTGGCAAATGATTCGGAATAAGAGATGGGATGCCAATTCCTAAATTCACAATCATTCCGTTTTGAATTTCCTTTGCTGCACGCTTTGCAATTTTGTTGCGAACATCTACTCCCATGCCCATTTCCAGTTCACTCCTTCCGACGGAACGATATAATCAACAAATACACCAGGCGTTATAATTTCTTCAGGATCGAGTTCCCCAAGAGGAACAATTTTTTCAGCCTCGACAATCGTAATATCACCAGCCATCGCGACATGTGGATTCATATTGCGCGCACTTTTATCAAACACAAGGTTTCCAAATGGGTCTACCTGTTTCGCAAATACGATAGACACTTCTGCTGTTAATGCTGTTTCAAGCAAATATGTTTTCCCGCTTATTTCAACTGTTCGTTTTCCTTCTTCTATAATCGTATCCATCCCAACATCAACAAGAACACCGCCAAGCCCGACTCCTCCAGCTCGAATTCGTTCTGCTAATGTACCTTGAGGGGAAAATTCAATTTTCAATCTTCCTTCATTTAATTGTCGTCCTGCATTTGGATTTGAACCGATATGTGATGTAATTAACGACTTTACACGCTCGTTTGTCACAAGGCGGCCAATTCCCACATCAGGAAAACCCGTATCATTTCCGATTAAATGTAAATCATGAATTCCTTTATCTAAGATCGCTTGAATTAAAGAGGGGGGAGAACCAATGCCTCCAAACCCTCCAAACATAAGTGTCATTCCATCATGAAAATATGGCATAACATCTTGTATTGTTTTTAATTTTCCATATGTATTTGTAATAGTTGTCATGCGATACTATGCCCTCCTTTTTGCGTCATTTCCTCTACACTTTTCGCAAAAATATGAAGCAGTTCATCAAGCTCTGCATATGTAGTCGTAAGCGGCGGCGCAACTAATAATGCACTATCTTCCTTACCCGCTTGCCCTGATACAGCTTGGTATAAAAGAAGACCATTTTTCGCCGCAACCGAAATAAGTTCAGATGCCTTTGTAAACGGTTGCAATTCTACTCCAATCAGAAAACCTTTCCCGCGTACATCAGCAATAATTGTCGATTGTTGCTGCACCTTTTGCAAACCTGCAATTAAATATTCCCCTTTTTCAGCAGTTTCTTCTGGCAAACGGTGCTTCTCTGTATATTCAATTACTGCTAAAGCTGTTGCTGAAGAAAGTGGATTTGCGCTCAATGTATGCCCACTCATCACAGAACGAGACCCTCTTAAAATCGGTTCCATCACACGATCACTTACCATCGTTGCAGCAATTGGCGCATAACCAGCTGCCAACCCTTTTCCAAGCGTCATAATATCTGGCTGGACACCCCAATGTTCCATCGCAAACCATGCTCCCGTGCGGCCAAGCCCTGTCATAACTTCATCAGCAATAAATAAAATATCATAATGCTCACAAATATCCTTAATCACCTTATAATAATCTTTCGGTGGTACAACTGCTCCCCCAGCTGCACCGATAATCGGCTCCGCAATAAACGCTGCAATATGCTCTGCTCCAATACGCTCAATGGATCGCTCTAACTCTGTTGCGCACGAAAGTTGACATGTCGGATATACCTTTTGTACTGGACAACGGAAACAATACGGTGCTGGTAATGTCGGATAATCTTCCAATATGGAAACAAAACGTTGTCTACGCAGCGGATGCCCAGACATGGATAATGCTCCCATCGTAATTCCGTGATAACTCATCCAACGCGATAAAATTTTATGTTTCCCTTGAATACCGCGCTCTTGAAAATGTTGAATTGCAATTTTCATTGCCGTTTCATTTGCTTCTGTACCACTATTCACGAAAAAGCTCCAATTTAAATCTCCCATATTTAAGTCGCTCAGCTTCTTTGCGAGCTTCTCTGCCGGCTCGCTCGTAAACTGCGAACGATATACAAAAGCAATTTCCTCTGCTTGCTGCTTAATAACTTCTGCAATCTCCGTTACGCCGTGACCGATACTTGCTGTTATCGCTCCTGACGAACCATCAAAATATTTATTACCGTTTTGATCATATAAATAAACACCTTTCCCGTGTGAAATCATCGGATACGGTTGACCAACAAGTGGCTTAATTAAGTAATCACGCATGACGTTCCCCCCGTTTCTTCAACTCATATATAAGTATGTAGAAAATCGATTCTTCTTTCATAAAAAAAAGAATTCTCTGCCTAAGCAGTGAATCTATTAAAAGCCATTATTATAGAATATAAAAATAAGTGCATAAAAATAAAATAGAAAGAAATTTCAGAAATAACAACTTACAATTCATCAACACTCTCTCTACATCCCTCCCTATATAAACGAAACCAGTAACTAAAAATGTCCTTACTCCTCTCTTCTTAAATATCATTTGAAGTGAAAATATGTTGCTAATGTGTAAACTTCGACAACACTCCAGGGATATTCCTTCTTGCTTCTTCATTTTATTTCATATACTTTCAAACAAATTTAGACAAAATTTTCACAAAAAGAAACTCGTCCTATGATAAGACGAGTTTCTTCTATTATATATTATCCCACTACAACTTCTTCTCTTTTTTCTATTTTCGTTGTTAAGTGTTCCACAATATTACGAGCAATATGAACACCGCATGCGCTTGCCTGTGCGAGTCCCCGTGTGACTCCAGCACCGTCTCCTCCTAAGTATAATCCGGAAATTTCGGATTCAAAATGTTCATTTAGCTTTGGTCTTGCGGAATAGAATTTCGCTTCTACACCGTAAAATAATGTATGTTCAGATGCAATACCTGGTGTGACGTGATTTAATGCTTCTGTCATTTCAATTAAGCTTTTCATTGTATTGTATGGCAATACAAGACCTAAGTCTCCTGGTACTGCTTCTTTTAATGTCGGCTCAAGAAACCCTTCTTGAATACGCTTCGGCGTAGAACGGCGGCCTTTTAAAATGTCTCCATACTTTTGTACCGTAACACCGCCCATTGAAATGCGATTTGCTAAGCGTGATACTTCATGTGCGTATTCGTTCGGCTGATCGAACGGTTCAGAAAATTGGTGTGATACTAAGAGCGCAAAGTTCGTATTATCACTTCCTAGTGCAGGGTCTTTGTATGCATGACCATTCGCTGTCATAATACCAGAATGATTTTCAACAACAACATGACCAGACGGGTTACTACAGAATGTGCGTACTCGCGTTCCGACAGATGTATTGAATACAAATTTCCCTTCATAGAGATGCTTATTTATTTCTTCCATCACGATATTTGAAGTTTCAACGCGAACACCGATGTCCACTTGATTCGTGCTCATTTTTAAACGACGTTTTTTCATAATTTTTGTGAGCCAAGTAGATCCATCACGACCTGGTACAATGACTACTTTTTTCGCAGATAGCATTGTTCCATCTTTTAAAACAATTCCGCGTACGGTATGTTCATTCTCTGCTTTTTCCGTTACGATGTCGTCTACTTCCACTTTAAATTTCATGTCAATTTTTTCTTTTAAATATTCAAAAATGCTTTTTAAAATTTCTAAGTTTTGCTCTGTTCCTAAGTGACGAACTTGTGCACGCAATAGTTTTAATCCCGCTGCATAAGCACGTTTTTCAATATCTCGAACTTCATCCGTTAATGGATCTGTAATTGATGTAGTTGCGCCGTGTGCTAAGTTAATTTCATCTACATATTTGATTAAGTCCATTACTGTCGATGGAGATAGATAATCTGTCATCCAACCACCGAATTCACTTGTAATGTTAAATTTACCATCTGAATATGCACCTGCTCCGCCGAAGCCATTTGTGATTGAGCATGCTGGTAAACACCCTGCAAACTCTTTCTTTCCGGAAGCAGGCGGACATTTCGTTATTTTTTTCTGAAGAATCGGACAATTACGCCGGTAAATATCATGTCCTTTATCAATTAATAGCACTTTTGCATCCGACATTTTACCAATTATTTCATAGCAAGCAAAAATTCCCGCAGGACCTGCACCTACAACAATTACATCATAGTTCGTATTCATATATTCATTCCCCCATTGCATTCCTTAGAAAATCCTTACTAAAGGTATCATGTTCCATTTGGAATGTCAACATAACTAACGAATTATAAACATAAATATAAA
Source organism: Bacillus sp. JJ864 (assembly GCF_036963045.1). Lineage (NCBI taxonomy): Bacteria > Bacillati > Bacillota > Bacilli > Caryophanales > Bacillaceae > Bacillus > Bacillus sp. JJ864. Next base: position 29,008 of record NZ_JBALLY010000119.1, read on the forward strand.
TTTAATGTTCGTGAAAAAAGATATTTTCTGTGTTTTTTTTGTTAAAAAAGATATTTTCTATGTTTTTTTGTTAAAAAAGATATTTTCTATGTTTTTTATTAAAAAAGGGGATTAAAAAGAAAGAACCGATCAATCTATAATTAATCGGTTCTCCATGACGCTCTTTCTGAATAACTAGAAGCGTACGCAAGTAGCTCCAATAATAATTAATAAAATAAATAACACAACGACAATCGCAAAGCCATATCCACAGCCTCCAGCACCATAACCACCGTAGCCATATCCACAGCCTCCAGCGCCATAACCTGGATATCCTCCACCGTAACCCCACATAGTTTTTCACTCCTTACATCCATTTAAAATAGTTTACATTGACAAAATATGTAGGACATACATCTTTTTGTATGTGTGTTTGCCTAGAAATAAAAAAAATCTCCATCTTAGCTCGAGATTTCATCTACTTAAAGATGAACAAGACTTTTTTTTGCATATCTTTTCCGTGTACATGCATATAGTTGTAATAATGATAATAGAGGAGGCAAATCAATGAATTTATCAGAAGTAGAAAAATATGCGCAACAAGCTACAATGTATGAGCAACTTGCTTGTTATTACAAATATACACATCCACAAAAATATATAGAAGCATATTTAAAACACTATGAGGCGATGAAACAATTTGTACAAGCTTACGAGGAAAGCCGTGTATCGCCACCATATTCAAGCGAACAATCCTTACCCTCTTACGTTCGAATCTTACACGCTTCTCCTGATTCATCTGCTATTGATATTGTTATAAATGGACAAAAAGTAGTTAAAAACATTTCGTTTAAGCAATATAGTCCATATCTTTCACTTACACAAGGGCAATACCGCGTTGATATCGTACCTGCTGGCGGGGAAACTCCTATCTTTTCAACCCTCGTTCCTGTAATGGGAAATCATGCATATACTCTTGCTGCAATTGGTAATGCTGATAAACTGCAACTGTTAAATTTAACCGATAATACACCGCTTCCATTTGGACAAGCAAAAATACGATTCGTTCATTTGTCTCCTGATGCACCTCAAGTAGATGTATCTTTAAAGGATGGGGAAAAACTGTTTGAAAAAGTTTCATTCAAACAAGCAACAGATTATTTACAAGTGAGTCCTGGCGTAGCAGATATAGAAATAGCTGATGCGGGAACAAAAAACGTTATATTAACAATTCCTGAAGTAAAAATTGAGGCAAATAAAATTTATACGATTGTTACACTTGGCTATGTAAATAAATCCCCGAAATTGGAAAGTTTATTTTTGACAAATTGAATTTCTCACGAACAAAAAAACAGAATAGAAAAAATATTTAATTTTATTTATAATTATAGGTGAATCTATATATTTCCAGGAGGTTACTCATGACTCGTTTTGAAGAAAATTTAAAAAAGTATGCGCAATTACGGCGGTACATTAATCAATAATTTCACTCTGACTTTCCGTGAAGGAAAAGTTGTTGATTATTCAGCTAAAACTGGCTATGAAACTTTGAAAAAATTATTGGAAACGGATGAAGGAGCTTTGCATTTAGGAGAAGTTGCGCTCGTTCCGCACGATTCACCTATTTCTAATACAAAAGTTATCTTTTACAACACATTATTTGATGAAAATGCATCCTGTCATCTCGCATTAGGCTGCGTACTCCCTATGTGTATTCAAGGCGGTATTCATATGAGTAAAGAAGATCTTAAAGAGAATGGATTAAATGATAGTATTACTCATGTTGATTTTATGATTGGATCAGCCAATCTCGATATTGATGGCGAAACATCAGATGGAAAACTTGAGCCTATTTTTAGAAAAGGTAACTGGGCATTTTAATTTTAAATACTTCACATTATGATTTGACAACATTTCTTTAATAAAAAACACACCGTTCAAAATGAGAACGGTGTGTTTTTAAATTTTAAAAACGACCACACTATGGTACTTCTTAAAAAATATATAAATCC
>NZ_JBALLY010000120.1:0-3572 GCF_036963045.1 Bacillus sp. JJ864
TATTTGTGATGTCATAACCGTTTACTTTGGATTCATATCCTGTCACTGGTTGCTCTTTCAATTCATACTTGTATGCTACTCCATTTGCGTCATATGCTTCTAAATCTGCAAATGTGTACTTCCAGTTGTTTGTTGCTGTTACTTCTTTCGTGTCGATCTTTTCACCGTTTCGGAATAACTCTACTTGGATTAAGCTTGGACGATCTGTTGCATTGTTATCCTTCCAAGTTTTTGTTCCTTCTACTTTTGTCTTTCCTACTTTTGTATTTGTGATGTCATAACCATTCACTTCGGATTGATATCCATCTACTGGTTGTTCTTTCACTTCATACTTATATTCTTTACCGTCTGTATCGTAGACTGCTAAATTTTTAAATTCATATTTCCAGCCTGTTGCTTCACTTACTTCTTTCGTATCAATCTTTTGGCCATTTTGGAATAAATCTACTTTGATTATTGCCGGACGATTTTGATTGTCGTCTTTCCACGTCTTCGTTCCTGTAACAGATGTAGTTTTCACTTTATTCGAAATCGGTAGTTTAATTCCATTTACAGCATCTGATTTTACTTCAAACGTTACTTTTGCTTGTGGATCAAAATCAATATAGTTTGGAGCTGAAACTTCTTGCACATAATATTTACCTGGTGTTAAATCTTTGATTTCGATGATACCTTTTTCATCTGTTGTATATTGACCTCCAACTTGTTCGCCTGACTCTTTATACAACTTAAATGAAACATTCGGTATTACTTTTTCTTCAGCGCCTTCAAGATGCTTAATAATTCTTAACGTTCCTTTAGGAGGTAAATCACCTTGAGCACCACCGCCAGATGCTATATTTGCGACTGTAGCGCTCCCCGACTCAGAAACCGGTTGTTTGTATAGAATTTGATAATCAATCTTATAATCATTTTTAAAAGATTCTTGGCTCTTTCCGCTTGCCGTTATCGTACTTGTATACGAAACGTTAAAAGACCTAGCACTTCCCATACTCCAGTTAATCACAACTTTAAATGAACGACCGTCGTCATTAAACTGAACATATCCATAACGTTGATCTTCAAATTGCTTAATAGTTAACTCCTCTCGGTCATTAACTATTATTCGAAAACCATCTTTATTAAGTGTTTGACCTTCCTGCAAACTATCAGACACAACAATATCTCTACCTAAATATTCTTTCTTTGTGTTTATTCTCAAGAACCAACGTACTTCATCGGTGTTACTTGGTTGAATATCACCAACTTTTCCAAAAAACGGGGTAGTGCCTGTACTACCACCGCTCGAATTCTTAATTGTGACAGTTTGCTTATCTAAAGTTGTACCTAGATTTGTTTCAACATTTGTTGTTTGTTCTACACTATTAGCTTGAACTTCAAAATAAAAATGTCCTTTGATATTATGAAGTTTCTCCACTATATCAATAAATGTACATACCACCTTACCTGCAGTTACGTCACAAGTACCAAAATTATTACCTTGCTCATCATTTAATGGAATCGTTGCATTAAATCCTGTTAACTCTCGAGGCAGTGTTAATGTTAACGTGTCTCCGGATTTCATATTATTTCCAGATTTATCACTGAAAGTTACATTTATTTTAGCCTTGTCTCCATAGTTTAGTGTTGTTTTATCAAATGTAAAACTATCCACAAATCCTGTTGTACTTAATTCTTGTGCATTTGCTATTATAGGCAGCAAACTCTGGCCTATAGTAAATATAAAAATCATTATTATTGAAAAAATCGAAGTTACTCTTTTTAAAGCTAGACCCATGTCATCCTCCTATAAAATATATTTGGATGGCTTTTGGTACAATTACACTATGACAACAACTTAATAGTTGCTTTTTCTCTTTTTCGACTGTTATAAGCTTAGAAACTTAAAAATTGACTTCTATATACGTTTCATCCACTATTTAAGAGTCGTTAGCGTTACTAAAACACTAAATCCAATTATTAAGATATTGACATAGAAAATAAATGATGATAGTATAAAAACTGTGAAATTTATATCCTTTCATCCACTATTTAAAAGTCGTTAGCGTTACTAAAATAGCAGCAAATCCATTTATTGTATTTTCATAATAAATGAGCGATGATAATATAAAACTGTGAAATTTTTATCATCGTTTCTGCCAAATTACGAACACTTAAGTTGTACCATATGTACCATCTCTCTTTGATCATAAATGTTTGGCTAATCATGTTTTCAATTAAACTCTACTGATATGTCCAAATTTGATAGCATATTTTTAACACATCAAAATTTTCTTCACCAAACCCTTTTTACTCCCTCCTTAAAGGCTATTTCATGCTCTTACCTAAAACTTTACAGATGTTTTGACAATAAAAATAGGTTTCGTAACTTTTATAACCAGTTTTGTAACTTAAAAAAGTATAATTTGTTTCAAAATCAATTTAATAATAAATTTATAAGTTCCCTTATGTCATATTTCCTCTCCTTTAACGCTTGACACTCTCTATCTACACAAAAAATTACAAATCATAAGCAATTTTGTTTGTTCATGTACATCGTTTAAACCATTTATTAGATTCGTAATTAACTAATCTTGTTGTTCTTGAGAGAATGAGCGATAACGTTCCACAGCTTGTTGGAAATCGTTTCATTTCTCAACTTTTTCATAGCTATGTTACCTATGAATTTCATAGTAGACTCTCGATATACCGGATCTTCAATTGAACTTCCAACATAATAATTTGATTCATAATTGGTTGTAGATAGTTATTGATTTTGCATAGTACCTCTTCTCTATATAACAAAAACCCGAATAGCGACTTTTTAACTTGTCTACTACTCGGGTTATAGCATAATAATTAATCTAATTATTTAACTCTTCGACGGAACAGTAACATTCCACCTATAACAAACAACATCATACCTCCTGCTACTGAAACCATCCAAGCTGGTGTTCCTCCTGTTTCAGGAAGCAATCCCGGCGCCTTATTACCTTTTTTACTAGATGACGCTTCTGGATTCTTAATATTTGTGTTTGTGTTTGTACCTGTATTTGTATCTGTGCCCGTGTTTGTATTCGTGTTTCTACCTGTATTTGTACCTGTGTTTGTACCTGTATCTGTACTTGTACTTGTATTTGTATTTGTATTTGTATTTGTATTTGTATTTGTATTTGTATTTGTATTTGTATCTGTGTTTGTACCTGTGTTTGTACCTGTATCTGTACCTGTATTTGTATCCGTACCTGTATTTGTATCCGTACCTGTATTTGTATCCGTACCTGTATTTGTATCCGTACCTGTATTTGTAGATTCCTTAATCTTTGTATTCGTAATGTCATAACCAATCACTTCGGATTTGTATCCGTCTACTGGTTGTTCTTTTACTTCATACTTATATGCTTTGCCGTTTGCATCATATGCTGCTAAATCTGTAAACGCATATTTCCAACCGTCTGCTTCACTTACTTCTTTTGTATCAATCACTTGGCCGTTTTGCAATAAATCAACTTTGATTGTGCTTGGACGATCTGTCGCATCGTCGTCTTTCCACGTTTTTGTTCCTTCTACTTTTGTTTGGCCTACTTTTGTAT
>NZ_JBALLY010000120.1:3740-6826 GCF_036963045.1 Bacillus sp. JJ864
GTAATGTCATAACCATTTACTTCTGATTTGTATCCTACTACTGCTTGTTCTTTCACTTCATATTTGTACGCTACTCCGTTTGCATCGTACGCTTGTAAATTATCAAACGTGTACTTCCAATTGTTTGACGCTGTTACGTCCTGTGTTTGGACCACAGTACCATTTTGTAATAACTCTACTTTGATTGTACTTGGACGATCTGCTGCATTGTTATCTTTCCACGTTTTTGTTCCTTCTACTTTTGTTTGACCTACTTTTGTATTTGTAATGTCATAACCATTTACTTCTGATTTGTATCCTGCTACCGGTTGTTCTCTTACCTCATACGTATATGGGTTTCCATCATCGTCATACGCAGGGATATTTGTAAATGAATAGTTCCAGCCATTTGCTGCAGTTACATCTTGCGTTTGAACGACCTGACCACCTCGCACTAACTCTACTTTAATCGTACTTGGGCGATCCGCTGCATTATTGTCTTTCCATGTTTTTGTTCCGCTAACAGATGTAGTTTTCACCTTATTCGGAATCATCAACTTTACACCTTTTTGAGCACTTGCTTCAACTGTAAATTTGATTTTTGTTTGAGGATCAAAATCCACATAGTCTGGAGCTTTAATCTCTGTTACATAGTAATTTCCTGGGTCTAAATTAGACATTTCAACAATGCCTTTTGGACCTGTTGTATAAGTATCGCCAATTTGCTCACCTGACTCCTTATACAACTTAAACGTAACATCTGGGATGAATTTTGTTGCATTTCCTTCAATATGCTTCACAATTCTTAGCGTACCTTTAGGTGGTAAATCACCTTGTGCACCGCCACCCGCGTTTATATTTTTAACAGAGGCATTCTTTGAAACGGTTACCGGCTGCTCATTTAGAATTTGGTAACTAATTGTATAATCATTATACAAATATTCTTCGTTCATTCCGCTTTCAGTTATAACCGAACTATAATGCATACCGAAATACTTCTTACTTACATAATCCTTATAACCTCTAATGTCGAAAGAGTTACCGTTAAACGTAATCGTTCCATAGCCTTTATCCATAAATTGTTGTGGTGTTAAACTTTCATTTCCAACAATTATAGTAAAGCCTTCCTGCTTAAGCGTTTGACCAAATCGTAAAGTATCAGTCAAAACAACATCAGAACTTAACTCTTTCGTACCAGTAGTGTTTACATTCAACTGCCACTTGATTTCATTAGGAGCCTCTGGGTAAATTTGACCTGTTTTATAAGTAAATGTTGTTGTACCTGTTCCCCCAGTTGGTCCTTTAATTGTTACCCTTTGCTCTGCTAAACTTGTTCCTAAATTTGTATCAACTGGTATCGTTTGATTGATTCCTACATTATTAGTTGCTTTATATTCAAAATACATATAACCTCTAATATTTTGAAGTTTCTCAACCATATCATTAAATGTACATACCACATTCGTTGTCGATATTTGGCAAGTACCAAAGCTAACACCTGCATCATTCTTTAAATCAATCGTTTTACCATATCCCGCCAGTTCTGTAGGTAGCGTTAACGTTAATGTGTCTCCAGCCTTCATTTTATTTCCAGATTTATCACTAAAGTCAACTCTTATCCCTGATCGTTCTCCATAATCTAGATCTTTTTTGTCGAACGTAAAGCTATCAACAAACCCTGTTGTATTTAGCTCTTGCGCATTTGCAATGATCGGCATAAAACCTTTCCCTATAGTAAACATTACAATCATGAAAATGAAAAAAAATGATGTTACTCTTTTAATATACATACCCTACGGCATCCTCCTATCAATTATTTTTAGATGGACTGTCGTACAGCGTGCTATGATAATCATCCTCCCAAGCTTTTCATTGGTATATATTGGTTATGTGATTTTTATTAGTGCAGACACCCTTTCGTTTCCTTCAACGCTCCTATCGTTGTTAGAGAAACAAAATTTTAATTGTCTATTATGAGCCTAGCAATTTAACTTCACATCCGCTTCATTTCTTCTGTAAGAATGATTCGTTTCACAAATGATACCAATTCTATTTAGGACCATATTGATGTATCAAACACAAAGTGATAATATGAACAATGGCTAAACTTCCATCATGTCTATCAAATCAACTTAATTTGTACCCTACATACCATCTCTCTGAGCATAAAATAAATCTTCTCATCAGGGGAGTTTTACGACTAGTCGAACTATTCAGTCTCTTTCTGATAGTTCTCTCATAGCTTCTTACTTTTTCAGAATCTTTGGGTGAACGTTTTACTGTCAAAAAGTAGTATGATAAAAACGAAGTTAATAACATTTCTATTTGCATACTATTGCCCATACTAATTTCAAATGAATAGAATTAGTATGTCAAAGTTTCATAGCATGCGTTTTTTCTCTCCCATAAAGAAATCTCTTACGCTCTTATTCATACTATTAAAACTCTTCCAATAATAATAGATTTTGTAATTAAAAAAACTATACAGTTATCGGAAAAATCACTATCGATAACACCTCCTATACCCCTGTTCCTTATATATTTATATATCCATATTAAAATGTCAATAATTAAGACTTATGTTAGTCGCATATTCACGCAAAAAAAGTTACAAACCACAAGCAGTACTATCTCGTTAGAAATTATGTACACACTTCACTGTATACATGAATAAATTTTTCAACATAATTACTTGTTTCATAAATGATTTTAGATAGATGCTAATTTACTTGTATGAACCTATAACGTTTTGAATCCTCTCAATAAAAAAAGACCCGAATAGTGACTTTTTTGCTCGTCTACTACTCGGGTTACAGATAATCTAATTATTTAGCTCTTTGACGACGGAATAACATTCCACCTAAAACGAACAATACCATACCACCAACCATTGAAATCATCTCTGCTGGTGTTCCTCCTGTTTTAGGAAGAGCTACTGTTGTCTTATTATCACCGTTAGTGGATGGTGCTTTTGGATTCTCGACACTTGTTTTTGTACCTGTATCTGTGTTTGTACTTGTACTTGTACCTGTGTTTGTACTTGTACCTGTCGATTCCTTAATCTTTGTATTTGTAATGTCATAACCTTTTACTTCGGATTTGTATCC